>JBIPNX010000321.1:0-3444 GCA_044378145.1 Flavobacteriales bacterium
CATTATGTATCGTTTCCTTATCTAACCGCAAAGGTGGTAAATAGTTGCTTACCAAAGGCTGTTATTTTACAGATATACTTACATACTGTTGTTAATTATTTCCTAACCAAAACTCACGATTCGTTGCCACTCCTAAACCAATGGCTTTTGTATAGTGGCAGGTTGCGGCGGGCAGCTGTGCGCACATAAATCTCTGTGCCTGTCCAGTTGGTTTGGGTAACATATAATATGGGGAGGGTGCATATACTTATAGCAGGCCACGTCCATTGGTATGTAATAATAGAGGGACCTCCGGTTGTTACAATATCCTGATGAGGAAAGAATATACCTGAATAAGGATAATCGATAAAATCGAGCCGCTGCGCTTGTTCTGTAATAGTAACACCATCGGTATGTACAAGCATACCATTGGTAAACCTGTTTAAATATACCCGTTTGCCCAGCATACTATCGGGCAATTCCAGTTTATACTCGCCCTTGCTATTCACATCAACACCTATCTCTGGGTGGTCAAAAACCTCTATAAGGTTTTTACCAAAAAGAATAGCTCCAACAGTATTTTCATCGTACTGCTTACCCTCTCCAACAAGGCCATACACCACATTGGGGCGTATATCAATACGGTCTAATTCAATGTTTATATCATACCGGTTATTATCGTTTACTGATAAAGATACCGTTTTATCGTGGTAGAAATGGCTCTTAACAACAACCTCAACCAGGCTGTCGTTGGGCTTTTCAATCTTTCGGTCTACCACTATGAAGCCGCTTGAATCGGTATAACCATCACTCCACATAACTGTGCCCTGGTTTACACTAACGCTGCTGTAATGTAGCGGTTTACCCGTAGCCTTATCTGTTATTTTAACTACAATTTTAATATCCCTTGCCTCAGGCTCATCAACAGGTAATTTGTTGTTATGATGGATAGCATACACCGGGGCGGCTTTAACCTGTACCGATGATGTTATCCCCACCAGCACAGCCGCACGAAGCAATAACCCCAACACACCGCCTTTTTTGGGTTGCTCAATGGGTAAAGGTGTATTTAAAAACTCACTGCTAATGCGCCCACAAAGCTTGCCGTTGGCTTTGGCAAAACGGGCCAGTTCTGCACTGCTCATGCCCGAAAAATCGGTTACCCTTTTAGCGCATACCTCGCAATGCCTGCCACCCGGTACGGGGCGCATAGCGTTCCAGTCTTCGCTGCAAGGTTCGTCAATTTTAATGGTAACACTGCGGTTAATCGTAAAGAGTTTCATTATGCCAACCTTGATTGTTCTCAATCAAGATGCAGGGGGCGAACTAATTCCATAAATAATTCCCCTCACCCCCTAAATCCCCCTCTCCTAAAGGAGTGAGGGGGACTTTAAAATAGCAGACTATTTTCTTTCAGATTTCAACTTTCAAATATTTAGCGCTCACTTGCCGGTGGCTTACCATCCCGCAACACAAGTCCATAATCCCAGCCTTTGGCAAGGCCATCAATAACGCGGGTAAGGCGTTTGGTTTTGGTTTCAATGGTTTTAGCATCTTCTATCCATTTACTAAAATACCGTTGGTGACTGGGAGTAAACCCATCAAACGTTTCTTTGGCTTTAGGTTCGTCTTCCAGGCACATCAATAAGTCTGCGCTCATTTCCGGTTCACGGGGGTCGAGCTCTATCAGTACATTGAGTGTATCGCCTTTGGCCTTGCCGGTACCTTTGCGCATTTTTTGGTTCAGGGGCATCATAAAATCGCCCTCGCCAATGGGCAGCAACGATACCATTTCAATAGCATAACTATCCAGCTTTCCCTTTACCCTGAAGCCTCTTTTATTGTCGTTTATCTGCTTGGCAACAGCTGCCGGAATGATGATAAACGTCCAGCTGGATTTGTCTTTATTGCTTTCGAATTTGTCTATGGTACAGGTGAGTGTCATTATAGCGAATAGGGTGTAGCGTATAGGGGATAGAAATTTGTGGAAAGATATTAATTCTATTCTAATTGCTTTTTGCCCAATTTAAATGATACCGAAAACATAAGATTAGTAGTGTTTAGGTAACTGCTAAAAAAAGAATTAAACGGGGCAATATTATAATCAGTCCCTAAAATATAAGGAGCATGTCTTAGTTCAATACCAATATTAATTTTATCATTTATCTTGTAAGCAGCTCCTGAACTAATAAGTAAGGAAATATAATGCTCAAAATAATATTCTGTCTGTTTATCAGTTACTTCATTCCCATTATTATAATATGTTTCTTTAAATCCATGTCCAAAAACATTATTGTACTCAACTCCTAAGCCAGCAAAAAAAATCCAGTTAGGTGTGCTTAAATTGTATTTAAAATAAATAGGAACACTAAAAGTATTAAAGATAATGCTCTCTTTAGGTAAATTAAAACCGCGTGGCTCTAATACCAATTGTTCATAAATAAGCCCTGTCCTAAACGACCACCTTGGTTTTAAATTCTTCTGGTAACTAAATCCTCCACTATACCTAAAACTATGATACTTATTTATGTTTTTAATTCCATTATCAGTGAATCTTTCCTTATAAGAAAATAAATTGGGACCTAATTCAATTCCAATCTCATGCCTACATATTTGAGCTTGCAAAGCACAAAAAAAGAACAAGAATAGTATAGATAGATTTAGCTTCATTTATGATATAATACAAATTAAAGCAATTTATTTCGATTAAAAAGCCCCATCCACTTTCGTGAACAGGGCATTATCTATTTATCTTATTCGCTTATTATCTAATTAAGCAATAGCAGCTTCTTCATTCTCGTAAGCCTCCATTGGCAAACAAGTACAAACAAGGTTACGGTCGCCGTAAGCGTTATCTATTTTAGCTACCGATGGCCAGAATTTGCTGTCGCGCAACCAGATTAATGGGTAGGCTGCTTTCTCGCGGCTGTAAGGCTTATCCCAGTTATCAGCAACAACCAAACGGGCAGTATGCGGGGCGTTAATTACCACGTTATTGTCTTTAGCGGCAGTGCCATTTTCAATATCGGCAATCTCTTCGCGGATAGAAATCATAGCATCGGCAAAACGGTCAAGTTCGTGCAACGCTTCGCTTTCGGTTGGCTCCACCATTATAGTTCCCGCTACCGGGAAAGACACCGTTGGTGCGTGGAAACCATAGTCCATAAGGCGTTTGGCAATGTCGGCAACCTCAACACCCGCACCTTTAAAGTTGCGGCAGTCAAGAATCATTTCGTGGGCGCAGGTGCCGTTCTTTCCTTCGTATAAAACAGGATAATGGTTTTGCAGGCGTGCCTTTAGGTAGTTGGCATTAAGTATTGCGTATTTAGTAGCGTTGGTAACACCTTCGGCACCCAGCATAGCAATGTATGCGTACGATACCAATAGGATTAACGAGCTGCCCCAAGGCGCTGCCGATACTGCATGTATGCCTTGCTCACCACCTGTTTCAACTAAAGCGTGTTT
>JBIPNX010000383.1:0-2922 GCA_044378145.1 Flavobacteriales bacterium
CAAAAATCCCCTCCTGTTTCCAGAAAGGGATTCTTTAATATGATTAAGCGAAGTACTATGCAGTAACTGCAGCAACACCTGACATGTTACCCAATTTTTCTTTAATACGGGCTTTTTTACCTTTAAGCTCGCGTAGGTAGAATATACGTGCACGACGTACAACACCACGTTTGTTAAGGTCAATTTTATCAATAAAAGGAGATTCTGTTGGGAAAATACGCTCAACACCAACGCTGCCTGACATTTTACGAACTGTGAAAGTAGAGGTATTAGCTGAACCGCTGCGTTGTAATACTACGCCTTGGAATAACTGGATACGCTCTTTATCACCCTCTTTAATTTTAAAGTGGACAGTAATAGTATCACCGGCTTTAAACTTAGGGAAGTTACGGCCTGACTTTGCTTGGTTATTTACGAAATCTAAAAGTTCCATTGTGGGTGTTTTTTAAAACGGACTGCAAAAGTACAAACTTATTTGTAATATCAAACAGTTTGGGTAAAATTATTTGCAATAGGCCTGATATACCTCAAAGATACAAATTTTATCCGCTAAAACCCTGTGTTTGGTTAACTATACGCTGCTATATTTGCGCCGTGAGCTACGACAAGCTTAAAAAGCCCATAGAGTATTTAAAAGGTGTTGGCCCGCAACGGGGCGATGCCTTGAAAAAGCATTTGGAGATTTTTTGCTACCACGACCTCCTCACCTACTACCCCTTTAGGTATGTAGACCGCTCTAAGTTTTACATGATTAAAGATATAGTGCCCGATATGCCCTTTGTGCAGATGGTTGGGCGCTTAACCAGTATTGAGGTTGTTGGGCAAAAAAAGGCGCAACGCCTGGTTGCCAAATTTACTGATGGTGACGAAACCATGGACCTTGTTTGGTTTAAGGGTGTTACCTGGATGAAGAAAAGCCTGGCCATTGGCCCTGAGTATATTGTTTTTGGCAGGCCAACCGAATACAACCAGCGGGTAAACATTGCCCACCCCGAAATTGAACTAAACACCCCCGCTAACATGATGCTTAACACAGCCATGCAGCCGGTATATAATAGTTCGGAGGCGTTGAAAAGCAAAGGGCTAGATACCAAAGGCATTTTAAAACTCCAGCAAACAGCATTAGAGGAATTAAAAGGTAGCATACCCGAAAACCTGCCTGCCGATGTAATACAAAAGGCACGTTTGGTGGCACACGATACAGCTTTAGAAGCAATCCACTTTCCGCCCAGTTTGGATTTATTGGAGAAAGCCAAACACAGGCTAAAGTTTGAAGAACTGTTCTTCAACCAGCTGAAACTGCTGAAAGCCAAATCATACAACAAAAAGCACTACGAAGGTTTTGTGTTTGAAAAGGTTGGCGATCATTTTAACACATTCTTTAAAGAATACCTGCCCTTTGAACTTACCGGTGCCCAAAAAAGGGTAATGAAGGAGATTAGGGCCGATGTGGGCAGTCGCCGCCAAATGAACCGCCTGTTACAGGGCGATGTGGGCAGCGGAAAAACCCTGGTGGCATTATTAACCATACTTATAGCAATAGACAACGGTTACCAAACCTGCTTAATGGCCCCTACCGAGATTTTAGCATCGCAGCACTTTCAAACTCTGCAAGAGATGTTAAAAGACATGGATATAAATGTAGCCCTGCTAACCGGCTCAACCAAAAAGGCTAACCGCGACACTATCCATAACATGCTGGAAGATGGCAGTTTACACATACTAATTGGAACCCATGCATTAATAGAAGACAAAGTCCAGTTTAAAAACCTGGGTATGGTGGTTATTGATGAGCAGCACCGGTTTGGGGTACAGCAACGGGCAAGGCTTTGGAAGAAAAACGACCGTCCGCCCCACATACTAATCATGTCGGCAACACCAATACCCCGTACCCTTGCAATGACCTTGTATGGAGATTTAGATGTATCGGTAATTGATGAGTTACCTCCCGGACGCAAGGCCATAAGCACCGCCCATAGGTTTGAGAGCTCCAGAATATCAGTATTTGGGTTTATCAGGGAACAAATAGCCCTTGGGCGCCAAATTTATATTGTGTACCCGCTGATAGAGGAATCGGAGAAAAGCGACCTTAAAAACCTGTACGAAGGGTACGATGTTATCTGCCGCGAATTTCCCAAGCCAACCTACCATGTAAGTATTGTGCACGGAAAGCAAAAACCGGCAGAGAAGGATGCCGAGATGCAACGCTTTGTAAGAGGAGAAACCCAGATAATGGTAGCCACCACGGTTATAGAGGTTGGTGTAAATGTGCCTAATGCATCGGTTATGATTATTGAAAATGCCGAGCGGTTTGGCCTGTCGCAGCTGCACCAGTTGCGGGGCAGGGTTGGCCGGGGTGCCGACCAGTCGTACTGCATATTAATGACCGGCTATAAATTATCAACAGATGCCCGTGTAAGGATTGATACCATGGTTAGGACAACGGATGGCTTTGAAATTGCGGAAGTTGACTTAAAATTACGGGGGCCGGGAGACATGTCGGGCACCCGCCAAAGCGGCTCTGAGGACTTTAAACTTGTAAATTTGGTTGAGGACCAGAAAATTCTTGCCTATGTGCGCAATGTTATTATTCAATTGATTGAAAAAGAGCAAATTGATACCAATCCTGAATACCGTATGCTGAATGAATATGCCGCATTTTGTAGCAGAAGTTCGGGGGTATGGAGCCGTATTTCTTAAACAACCTGATTAGGGTGTTAGAAAGAAGGCAAAATTGGCTTTGAAAAGTCAGAACTATTTAACATATTTGCCATATTACGATTCGGACTATTTGATTATTTCTGTTACACTTTTAAACAAATAAATAGCGCAGCCTATTGAGGATACCTCTACCTATTTAACAGAAAATAAACACCCTAACAACTCACAAGCAGTTAAAATGAAGCATTTTACAAAACTGTT
>JBIPNX010000486.1:0-12624 GCA_044378145.1 Flavobacteriales bacterium
TTTGCAGCCCACTAAACTGGTTCGGTAGTTCAGTTGGTTAGAATACCTGCCTGTCACGCAGGGGGTCGCGGGTTCGAGTCCCGTCCGGACCGCAGATACAGTGTTACAACTGATGCAAAAGAGTGCAAGCCCCTGATTATCAGGGGCTTTTCTTTTGGAATCAACTTTCGTTGCAATCAATTACAGTGATATGCACGTGGGCTATCCGTGGGACTTTTATCACATCCAATAAGTCCTACGATTAGCATCTATTGCACTGATTTACAACCTTTTGCATTTTCTCATCGGTCCGAGTTGCTATATGTTTACACCATAAAAACAACACTAAAAAAACAGTACCATGAAAAGAGCAACATTTGCCATCTTCTTCTTCGCAAAGAAGAACAAACCACTTAGAGACGGAACACTACCTCTCTATGTAAGAGTCACAATTAACGGGAGCTCAAAGGAATCCTCTCTTGGAATTAGTGTTCCACCAGCACTTTGGAATGCTGGATCACAAAAGGCGATCGGCAAGTCCCGTATCGCAGAGGATATTAACCAAAGCCTTAGTGAAACCGAAAGTAGCATCCGTATCAAGAGAAGGATCATTGCAGACTCAGAAGAAGAAACATCTGCTGATTCCGTTATGAAGGCCTACAAGGGCATAGAAGCTAAACGATGGACGCTGCTGGGTTTATTCAGAGAGCATCAGAATCGATTTTCCGAACTGGTCAATAAAGGCCATTTCTCAGTGCGAACATTGGAGAGATACGAGACCAGCTTCAATCATCTGACGGAGTATCTGGCCAAGGAGTATAAATCCACCGACCTTGACGCTAATGCGATTGATCTCCGGTTCGTAACGGGGTTTGAACACTTTCTCAAGGTATCAAAGGATTGCGAACATAACAGTGCCATGAAGCACATGAAAGGACTTCGGAAAATTGTGCTTCACGCAGTGCATGAAGACATCATCCATAAGGATCCATTCCATTATTACAGGATTAGGGAAAAGCCTGTGGAAAAAGACTTCCTGAATCAGACCGAGATCGACCTCATATACAATAAAGACATTCCGAACAAACGGCTTGTGACAATTCGTGACATGTTCATTTTCCAATGTTACACAGGCATGGCATATTGTGACATATTGGCTCTGGCTCCAGAACATATTGTACCAGGCGATGACGGAAGACTTTGGATCATAAAGCCTCGGGAAAAGACCCGCAACATTTTCCGAATCCCCTTACTACCAAGAGCCGAAGAAATACTTCTCAGATACAGCTCTGACGATCACTCAACCAAAAAAACCTTATTGCCAGTATCAAGTAATCAGAAGATGAACGCATACCTTAAAGAACTGGGCGTCATTTGTGGAATAGAAAAAAACCTAACCACCCATTTGGGAAGGCACACATTTGCGACCACTGTGACCCTGAACAATCGCATTACCAAAGCGGTGCTACAGAAAATGATGGGTGTAACAAAAGCATCCACCATCGAGATATATGCCAAAATGCTCGATAGTACGATTAGCGAAGAAATGGAAGGTCTAAGAGAGCGGTTGGGGAACTGACGCCTAATACACCCAGACAATATTGCTTAGATTGTAATTTGTTATCATAGTACGTGTCTTCTATTTGTATGCTTTCTATAAATTGAAGGCATGATTTTCGACCCTGAGGACATCGACAAAGACGGCAATGCCAGGTATGGATATATGCTCAACCATAATCAAATGGGCCTCGACCTTAATTCTTTGGTAGATGCGATTGAGCTAAAGCCCATCAACGAAGCCTATTGGGCTCAGAAGGTCGGGGTGACGAAAGTGGACTTCGCTGAATTCGACAGAGTACCCATACCCTTCCGGTCCTCTATCAAATTGTTACGCACATTGTATTGGGTTCCTAAAGATGTTCATCAGAAATTCATGACGGTTTTCTCCAAAACCGGAATACCGACGGAGCATTTCGATGACCTCCTATTAGTGGTACACTATCAGGAGCTATATCAACTTAATTTCCGAAGTAGCGAAATCGACCATGCCGCAGCGATAAAGGAAATGTTAGCGTTTGTGGATACCATCCAGAACGAGATTTTCCAACCATCTAAACTGCAAATCACAGGAAAGTCACAGACGAAATTACATCCGAAAGAGTTTTCGAAAGAACGAACCTTTACATTTTCGGAACAGAATGTGCTTAAACTCCTTCTGCTTGAATTCAAGCAATGGGTAAACAATAGCAAGTCCTATGATACCCTCTTTACCAGATATGAGCCCGTATTGGACAGTGCTCGGAGACCCAAAGAGGTGAAAGACGAGAAACGCTACAGCGTGTTCAACTGGCTATATGACTACTTGATGGACCACGATTTGGCAAACGTACCTCATCAAGCCTGCCTAATGGTCGGATTGCTGCTTTCAGTTTACCCGGACCTTATCCCCGCCTATCCCCATACCAAACATGAGTTGACCGAAGAAGACCGTGAAAAATGGTATAAGAAGGAGGTAGCCAATTACGTACGGAATCTTCTTAAAAGAATCCGCCCATAATCAGATCGCTCAATTTCTTCTGAATTCGCAAAAAAGTGAGCGATCACCAGACTGCGCCCTATTGCAACCTTTGGTCAAGTTTAACCCCCAAAACCCATACTAATGGAAGTATTTTCAACGCTTGCCGATGCATTTGCTAAGATTATGCGATTGCTCGAAGAGATCAAGGAAAAACTTGATCGACCGGTCGAAGACCCGGACAAAGTCTGGTACGATAATCAAGAGGTAATGGAATTCTTGAAAATCTCTCCTCGAACCCTTATCACCTACCGGCAAAAAGGAATCCTCAAGTTTTCGCAGATCGGTTCTAAGATCTATTACCGAAAGTCGGACGTCCAGGAAATGTTGGAGAACCATGACCGCTCGACCAGGAAGCAATGAGCAATCATACAGTCCCACCGTTTTCGGCTGGAGAAGGATTCACCCCTTCTGGACTCTTACAGGACATACAAAAGGATGAAAACAAGGTTGGTGCATTCAAGGTTCGTACCGCCAACGACTGGTTGGAAATTGCTAAGAACCAACCCAATCCTGTTCAGTTGTTCGGTGAATTCTGGTTCTTGAATGAGGTAACCATCCTTTTCTCAGATACCAATACTGGTAAATCGGTGCTGGCGGTTCAGATAGCACAGAGTTTAGCCACCGGTAATACCATACCTGGTTTTCCTAACGAAGCCGAACCAATGGATGTTTTGTATCTGGATTTCGAACTAAGCGAAAAGCAGTTCGAAACGCGATACTCAGAGGATTACACGGGTCATTATCGCTTTGGAGAACGCTTTCATCGCGTTACGCTTGACCCAGATGTGGAATACAATGACTCCAAAGGCTTTGAGGAATTACTGATGTCCTCGTTGGAAGAGGTTATTCTTAAATGTAATGCCAAGGTCGTTATCATAGATAACCTTACCTACATCAAAAACGAAACCGACAAGGCGAAAGATGCTGCCCCGTTGATGCGAAAGCTGAAAGAAATAAAGAACAAGTATGATATATCAATTCTTGTACTTGCCCATACTCCCAAGCTAAGTGAATACCGTGAGATCAGCCTCAATGATGTGACAGGTAGTAAGGCACTGATGAACTTTGCAGATAGCGCGTTTGCCATCGGCAAAAGTCGGGTATCACCTAAAACGCGATACATCAAGCAAATAAAGGTCCGAAGTGCCGAGCACCGATACGGAAGTACCAATGTGATGGTCTGTGAATTGGAAAAGGTCAAGAACTTCCTGCAATTCACCTTCAAAGACTTTTCGGACGAACAAGAACATCTTGCACAACGCAAGGACGATGACCGTGCGGAGACCATCAAGAAGGTTAAAGAGATGAAGGCCAGTGGAATGAGCAACGTTGCCATTGGCAAAGAGCTCGAAATTGCCGAATCCACGGTCCGAAAATACCTTGACATCCCTAACGCATAGACTTAATCGCACGGTCGCACGATTCGCATGTATGACCGAGCGTGCGATTCATGCGAGTCACGAAGACCATGAAAAACCACCAACTTATACTTGATCGGAATCGCAGGCGTGTCAAGCAATGCCCATGCGGTGGAAATAATGCTGACGGCAAATTCGTGCCTTTCAAAGGACATGAGACCAAAGGATATTGCCATAGTTGTGGAAAGACATTCTTACCAGAGCAAGAAGAATACATACTGCCACAAATTGTTGCTTTACCTCCGGTACCAACCAGTTATATAGACTCGAATGCCCTTGCTCCATTCACCGGCCGTAACAACTATTTAGCAACACCTTTTTCCACGTTTTTGGTATCACTCTTCGGTGAGGAAACCGCACGGTTGCTTCGGTTCCAATATTGCTTAGGTACCACCGAAGCCGGAGATATGGTCTTCCCCCTTATAGACACTTCCTTACGAATCCGCAGTGCGAAGGTGATGCGTTACAAATTGATACAAGATAATGCTGTATACGGTCAACTGAATTGCAAACGTGATAAAACGTTCAACACCTGGATACACTCCATTCTTCGGTTAAAAGACTTTCATCTCAGGAGATGTCTCTTTGGTCTTCATCTGATTACCGAATTTTCCACCAGGCCATTAGCTATTGTAGAAAGTGAAAAGACCGCCCTGATTGCGAGTATTTATTTGCCACAATTCACATGGATGGCAACTGGTGGCAAAGGCTCACTGAATGAGCTGATTTTGGATCCTGTAAGGAATAATCAAATCGTGCTCTTTCCAGATGTGAATGCCACGGAAGAATGGACCGCTATCTGCAAAGAATTATCGAAAAGGTTCAACATCACCGTAAACCGGTATCTATCCAATGTCACAACACGACAGGAAAAAGAACTTGGCTTAGACCTTGCCGACTTCCTGATTCGGTATGACCACAGGACATTCGGTGGGGCCAAAAAGCTACATGATCAGCCGCAATCAGCGATAGTGGCCCTAAGAAAGCTAAATGATGGAACAGCGGAAGACGCTGCGTTGGTACAATTGGTAAATGAATTGGGACTTGAACTAAGGTGATTGTCACCGTATCAGAGAGGCAATGTCTGCAACACTCATGGAAGCGGCAACTGAGTTGGCCACTCCTGGTGCCACCTGAGAGATACCAGACCCCGCTCTACCGTAATAAATTAGCACGATGATGATGATAATGGTAGCAACGACAGCTGCTGCCGCTAACATTTGTTCAGGAGTTACCCTTGGAGCATCAATAGGGGCTTCTATGCCATTTGGGTCATTAGTAATCGTCATGGTCTTGTTCTTCATAAATCCGGTTGAATGTTTCTGCGAATTCTTTGTACTCCTCGTTTGAAGTGGACACTTCCTTAATAAAGGCGGCAATAGCTGAGCGATAGCTATTTTTCACAGCTTCAATTTCCTCATGGTTATCCACCACAACTGGTTCTTGTGGGTCGAACCCACGGGAGATGAGCATCCCCACCATTTTTGCAAAACTGATACCCAGGTTTTCTGCGCGCTCCATAATTGCGTGAGCAAGTTCAGGGGGTATTCGCGCAGCCACTGATACCCCGTACTTTTCTTTGGTTGTGACAAGTTGTGCCATTGTTGTAACATTTTGATTATCAAATATATATGAATATTTTATGAATTAGAAACGCGCTGCTTCTTTTGCGTTCTATTATCCTGTATTGCATCAATTCAATGCTATGATTAACTGTAACTGGTCCGGTAATTTGGGATTCTGTGAAATACTCAGATTCAGCAATCGCAGAATCTGAAACAACCATGACGGAACCAAATAGCGATGGCAAACTACTGGTATGATCAATTGTATTCAGCCATTAATTAACCAGGTCCATTAGTACCATTCAATTCGACTTCGGATGAGGAACTTGCTGATGAATGAACCTTTCAACGTTCCAATTTGAAGTTGTGGTTTCGATTATCAAACAACTAAAGCCTATTCTCTTTACTCACACTTCCTTTCTTGATCAAATCCTTGACAACCCCATACATCATAGCTGAAAAATCCTCCTTGAATTCCCTGTTGTCGGAAAAGAGCTTGTAGAGGTCAAAGTTTGACGTGATATGTTTCAACATTTCTTCGGCAACCACCTTATCGCTGGTGATGCGTGCGTTTTGCTCGTCAGAATGCTGAATGGACGTAATCAGCTCTTTGTTCTTTGCCACATCGCTGGCAATATTCTCGGCCATTTGTCGAACCTTATCCGCGTCTTCAAACTGGGTTCCGTAGCGGTCGTTGAATGTTTGTAGGATACGTGACAACTTGTCGATTTCCGGGTCATTCGTTCCGCCTCGCATATCAGTTGGAATTGGCTTCAGGTCCTCGCCCTGATCCATGGCAATACTCTTAGTGCCTTCCATTTGCAAGCGGTAGCTATCCATATCAATATTGTCCAGAATGCCCTTCGCAAGGTCTACAGATACTTCCCCGCCAAGTTTGTTCTGCAACTGGTTCAGGAAGATATAAAGCCTTTCTAAATATGGGTTCTCGAAGGGTACTATCTGCGAAAGGAAAATGTACAAGCGTACATAGGTCTTCACTTTTGCCCTGAAATCAGCCTGTTGCTTTTCATTGAGATCCTTTCGGAATATCGCAGTTACGCTGTCCAATATGGCATGCAGCTGATCAACAGGCACATTTGCCAAGATCTTCTTCGAGAACTCAAAAACCTGCTCCTTCGTGTAAACTTGGAAATTATCCAAGGCATCTTGAAGGTCGAACAACTTGTTCGGATCCGTGCCTTCACCTAAGATGGTGCTTGCGTAATAAGGCTTGAAAGCCTTTTCAATATCATCGGTTGAATTCACAAAATCCAATACGAAGGTGTCCTTCTTAGCAAAATGACTTCTATTCAATCGCGATAAGGTCTGAACGGCATTGACACCGCCCAACTTCTTATCTACATACATGGTATGCAGCAATGGCTGGTCAAAGCCTGTCTGAAACTTGTTGGCGACAATAAGAAATCGGTTCTCGTTTTTCTCAAACTCCGTTGGGATGGATGCGCTCGAAAACCCGTTCAGATTTGCTTCTGACTTACCGTCTATTTCTCCTGAAAAGGCCACCACGGCCTTGAACGGGCTGTTTATCTTTAAAAGGTAGTCACTAAATGCCTTTTGGTATTTCACAGCATTGGCACGTGAACTGGTCACCAGCATGGCCTTGGCCTGCCCGCCCATCCGCTTTTTGCGGATGACGTTCTCCATGAAATGATCCACCATCAAACGGGTCTTCTTCTTGATGGCATGTTCATGGCTCTCCACATACGATTTCAGCTTCTTCTGAGCCTTTGTCTTATCGTATTCTGGGTCATCCTCTATCTTTTTGAGCAGGGCATAATAACTCTGTAGGGTCGTATAATTCAATAATACATCCTTGATGAAATCCTCTTCAATGGCCTGCTTCATTGAATAGAGATGGAATGCCCTGTATTTTGTTTTGTCGCCTTCCTGAAACGGTACACCGAACAATTCCAAGGTCTTGTTCTTTGGTGTTGCTGTAAAGGCAAAGTAGCTGGCATTAGGCAGCAGTTTCCTTGATTTGATCAGCGTCCGTATCAGGTCTTCCCCTGTCACCTCGCCATTCTCAGACTCATCATAGTCCTCCAGCTCTGCTTTCAACTCATCCTCATCATTCAGTTTAGACAGCGATTCGTTGAGCTTTCTTGCCATTTGGCCGCTCAAACTGCTGTGGGCCTCATCAATGATGATGGCAAAGTTTGTTCCAGGCAATTCGCCTATTTCCTCTACGATGTGAGGGAACTTCTGAATAGTCGTGATGATGATCTTCTTGCCTTCTTCCAAGGCCTCCTTCAATTGCTTACTGCCTTCGGTGATGGCCTCCACCACACCCTTCACCTGTTGAAACTGCTTGATGTTGTTCCTGATCTGTGCATCAAGCACTCTGCGGTCGGTAACCACGATCACAGTGTCGAAAATGTTGTTGTTGCCATCAATGTCGTGCAGACCGACCAACTGATGCGCCAACCATGAAATGGAATTCGATTTGCCAGAACCGGCCGAATGTTGAATCAGATATTTCTGCCCTGAGCCTTTTTTCCGCGCATCATCCAGCATCTGGCGGACTGCTGCCAATTGATGATACCGTGGAAAGATGAGTTTCTCTTCTTTCCGTGTCCTCAGCTTTCCGTGGTCATCAAGATATTCCTTCTCTTCTGTTACCAGTTGGCAGAAGTTCTGAATAATGTCCGTTAAGCTGTCCTTGGTCAATATCTCTTTCCAGAGATAATCGGTTTTGATGCCGCCATTGGGCGGATTGCCAGCACCATTTTCATTGCCTTGATTGAAGGGAAGGAAATAGGACTTCTCCTTCTTCAAATGCGTGCACATCCACACCTCTTCGGTGTCAACGGCAAGGTTCACCATCAAACGTCCTAGCTTGAAGAGTTCTTCATTTGGGTCACGGTCGTTCTTGTATTGTTTGATGGCATCTTTCACATGCTGCTTGGTCAGCTCATTCTTCAGTTCAAAGGATATGATGGGAATGCCGTTGATGAAGATGACCAGATCGAGCGACTTTCTATTGCTGGGCGAGAAATAGACCTGCCGCATGACAGAGAAAACATTGGCATGGTAGAGCTTCCCCGCCTCAATGTTGTAAGCTGATACTGGCTTGTCGTAGAACAGATGCAACTTGGTGGCGGTGAAACCGTCTGTAATTCCTTTTCGCAACACCTCAATCACTCCCTTGTCCCGAATCTGATCATACAGCCGCTTGATGATCTTCTGCTGATAGAGGTCTTTGTGGTATTGTTTCAACTTGGCCACCGCCTTAGGCTGTGTCTCCTCCAAGAAATCAAATAGCAGTTTTGAATCTAGACAGACCGCATTGTCATAGGCCGTATTCTCACGTAGCACATACTGGTTGTCATCCACCAAGTAGTTGGCGATGTGCGCTTCCAAGCCTTTTTCGGTTGTATCGGTCTGTTTAACCATCAGAACAGTTGGCAATCTCTTCTAGTCATCATAATGCCCTCGACAACTATGAATGGTAATAATTTCCTGTGTATAGGTATAGGTTAACCTATCTTTCTTATTTATTCTTTTTGAAGCCATACCTTCTTGTCCCACAAGCACCTCAGTTTGACCAATTCCACCTGTATGTGGGTTAATCCAAGCGTCCTTAATAAGAGCTTTAATCCTAACATGATAACGAACATCATCATAATACCATTCAATCATTTCATCAATCGCACGTTGCTCAAAATGATATCGATCTATAGGGAATACCAGCTCAATATTCGCTCTGGAGTTAAGGGGAATAGGCCTTACCTGACCTTTATGCCACACTTGTACCCCCACAAGAGTGCAAAAATTGACTACCGATTCCAAAGACTGACTTTCGGCAGTTTCGATGACCAATACATTCAGCAATGCTACTTCCCAATACGCATGGGTATTCAAACTAATTGTGGGAGAATTGCTTACAAAGGCTGATGCTAAACCTTCTGGCACTACTGTTTCACCCAAATGATTCTGTGTCTCAAAGTCATAAGTGATAAACATTTCTCCTTCTGGAGAATCATCATTGACGATGTATGGATTCCTTGCAATAGTCTGTAAAAAGGTCTTTCGTACCCTACTTACGCTCTCGTCATTCAGGTAATTGACACAACTGTAGCCCTTCGCAATTTCTTCATTGTAGAAATTAGGGTGCGTCCGCAGGATGTTGAAATCATGACTTCTCAGTTCACCCATAGTATTTAGCAGCGTATCGATGCAGTTTTTCGCTTGAATTGCATCAACACACTGCGGAGCAAAAGATATTTCGTTGAAGTAAACCTCCATCCTACATCAACTTGACCAATTGATTCCCCCACTCATCCAACATATTCTTTGGATAATCACTCAATTCTCCGTTCCTATCAATTTCAACATTCGTGATCTTGGAGAATTGCTCATCGGATGCAATGGTCTTTTCGAAATAGAATACGATCACCTTGTCATGGTCAATGTCCCCGTCCTTCACTGCTACCCTTATGCCATTCAACACATGATCGCTATGGGTTTCGAGAATGATCTGCACCCTGTTCATGGCAGCAATGGCTATCATCTTACCGAGCTCTGCCTGCCCCCTTGGGTGAATGTGAGACTCAGGGTTTTCAATGATGAGAAGATCACCGGGTTTTGCCTTTAATAGGGCAAGCACGACAGGCAGCCCATAAGTGATTCCGAACCCGACATTCTCCGGTTTAAACCTATTTGTATTCACGAAATTCGGTTGACGGAAAACATACTCCACCTTAATGTGATCGGAGGATATGTCGGTTGTTCTGATGTTGACCCCAGGAGAAATGTGTCCCATCCATAGATTGACCTGATTGATCAACGTCAGATTGCTCACATCCTTTTTAACGGTGTCATCCCAAACAATAGAGTCCGGATGTTTCAACCCTTCAATGGTGATGACCTCTCCACTGAAAACTTCAATGTAATGCGCTGCAAATTCTCCTTGATTCCCTATGTTCCGATTTTCGACAACCTCGGTATAGTTCTTACTGACGACTGAGTTTGGAGGCACACGATTCGCATTCAGGTACTGGAAATCCCCATTGAAGAGAGATTCTTCCTTTAGCGTTGAAAGGGGCACATCATCCATCAAAAAATTATCTGTTGATGGCACTACAGTGAAGAAATCGGCTCCGATCTTGTAATCAAATTTCAACTTCAGTTCATCTGACTTGGTGAATCTAAGGTCAAACGCCAACGATTCATTCTTGGTATATTGATACAAGGCATCCTTAGTGGTGCCTACGTTCACATACCTTCCTTGAAGATCCAGTCTTCCAGAGTCCAGCTTGGCAGATTGCCTCAATACGAGCAGACTTTGGATGAAGGAAGACTTCCCCATTCCATTTAAACCCATCAGCACACTCAGATTCTTAAGCGGGAAGTGCTTTTTCTTAATGGATTTGAAATTCCTAATCTCAATGGACTCAATCATTTTCGTTTTCTTTTAGTACATCAAGAATCAATGCTTTGATCTTACTGTGTCTGTAATGAACCCTACCTCTATCGCCCGTAGAACTTGTGACAGCCGCAAACATGATCGGGTCGTTAGCCAACAACTGTTTAAGCTGGTTTTTGAACGAGCTTTTTCTTTTTAGAACAATGTTTCGCTCCTCATCGCTTATCAAGGCAAACTGTGCAGCAATGGCATCAAACAAAGCTTTGTTGATGGGAGGGAGTCGATTATAATTCCAGTACACTTTCCGGAACGCTTCATTTCCAAAAACTCCCCTTGCCAACTTCATGGAGGCAGCAAAATCATATGTGATCCTATTCATTTCCTCTTCTGTTTTCTCATTGATCGAGGCCATCGCCTTGGTCATCCACGAGTCAAGATCGGAAGAGTAGGTCTCGTAATCGAAGAGATAAAACCCCAGAAAGCGATTCGCGAAATCACGGTCCAACATGCGGTGGGTCTTCACCTTGTACTGTGTCGCTTCGAGGAAAGCCTTTTCCTTCGCAAGTTCAGCCATGAATTTTGACGGCTTTCCTTGCAGCAATGCATGTCGTATCTCCTGTGGTTCGAGCACCAGTCCGCCTGTGTTGATGCGCTTGAAGATGTTGAACTTAACATCTGTTGGCGTGCCCGGCATTATCTTGTAGATGACCACCTGTGTTTCCTCAATGACTCGTTGAAGATCTTCCGGCAGGTCGTCCCATGTCTTGCCGTTGAGCTGGGTAAGAAACTCCATATTGGTGAGTTTTAAGGACTTCTTCACACAGAAATTCCTTACACTGCTCAACCGTTGAAGACCATCCACGATCAACCATTTGCTCTCCTCTGAAGCATCAAAAAAGAACGCAGGCAGTGGGAATCGTATAAGGATAGACTCAATCAGTCGGCTCTGCTTAGTAGGATCCCAGAGATCGTCTTTCCGTTGAAAGTAGTTTTCAGTATCCAATTCAACCGATTCGTTCTTAATGCGCTTTATCAGCGTATCCAACGATGGGGTCTTTGTCTCAATATTGATCAGGGAAGGATCAAAAGGTTTTTCCATCCATTGAATGGAAGGATCCATCTCTTCCTTTTCAATGATGTCCTCGTCCTCATTATCTAAGTTTGATTCCATTTCTTCCTGCATGTCATGTTTCAATCAAGTGGGCTAAGATACTCTTCTCCGTCCTCCGCCACCATGCCCAATTCTTGCTCTATCTCCTCATAATCTTGTACTCCAGATTCGGTAGGCATTTTATAGCCACGCACATCGATTTTGCCTGTTACAGCTTCGGCTATTAGAGCAGTTCGGTATTCTTGGGTAAGGGCAATCTCTTTTTCTATAGTTGCAATGGCTTTTTCAAACTTCCGAGTCTCATCTTCTATCATCTCTAAAACCATTATACGTTCAGACTCAATTGGGCTAAAGGCTATTTCTAAATTCTTCAAACTATAGTTTGAAAGTTCCATGAAAGTTGTTCCGCGACCAAAGGATTCCAAGATAGCTCGATTCGCAATAAGAAACTGCATCAAGTATGCCCCAGAAACATCCGAATTAGGCACCAACGACTTACACCCCTGATTAGTACATAGCTCAATCCCAGCCAAGGCAATATTTCCAATTGGAGCTCTACAGGTTAAAACAACTGCTCCAATAGGGAC
>JBIPNX010000322.1:0-3416 GCA_044378145.1 Flavobacteriales bacterium
CCCCCTTTAGCAGCAATTGGCCCTTCCAGTTGTTGCCAAATTGCTATTGCCAGGTTCTCTGTGCTTGGCATAATGCCTTTCATAAACGTTACATCAAGATTAATGTTCTGGTGATCAATTTTTGTTGTCACCAATTCACGTATCATCAAACTTAACTCTTTAAGGTCTACTATAAGTCCGGTAACGGGGTCGGGCGTGCCTTTAACCGTTACAAATAAATTAAAATTATGTCCGTGCCAGTTGGGGTTGGCGCATTTGCCAAAACGTTCAATGTTTTGCTCATCTGTCCAACTCTCTACCCATAGTTTGTGGGCCGCATTAAAATGCTCTCGGCGAGTAATATAAACCGTTGCCATAAATAGGGCGCAAAGATAGTAAATTCAGTGGTCAGTAGTCAGTAATCAGCAGTCAGTTTCTAAATGCCTACGGGCAGTAGTTGATGAAGCCGTTTTCGCTCCTCTCTCAGCTCTCCTCTCTCCTCTACTACTTATCCGGCTCGGGCTCTTCAAATACAATGGCACCGGCATCTATCAAAAAGTAGATGTCGTTCTTAGGTCGCAGCAACTCGGGCATTTCCTCGTTCTCGTTCGCGGGGACTTTTAAAATGGCCTTGTTTGACGGAAGCGTGTACACATAGTAGCATACATACTTCTTAATCTGTTCGTGGTTATCGTTAAAGCCTTTAGGTGCCTGCAGGCTGCGCGGCCATTTGGGCGACTGGCTCATCATTTTAATAAAGGGGATTTGCTCCTTATCCACCTTGTTTTTCTTCATGTCTTTATCGTCCTCCTCGGTAAAGGTGTAGCTACGCGATATTTTACCCGGGTTGGTTATCCATGCCCTGTCTCCTGGCGCTTGTGCGTTAGCTAAAAAGGGAATCAGCAGTAATGCAAAAAGTATCTTTTTCATTCTTTTCAAAAGTTATGGTACAATTATATAGCAAAAACACAGCCAAAATGGGTTTTGTTGAGGAGATATATCAACAATTAACTATTAAACTCCCCTCTCCTTGGGAGAGGGGTTGGGGGTGAGGCTACTACCACTTAAACATAGGCAATGGCTTTAGCGGGTTTACGGTTAATTGCTTTAGTGTAAGCTTAACTAATTTCCAATGAAAACCCTTTATTGGAAATACAGCTTTTGCTTCTTTATATAATGCCTTTGGCATACCAAAACGGATAAGCCCAAATGTCAGGTCGGCAATGTCGGCACGGCGGAAATGCTCTGCTGTATCATTAAGCTTAACCCGTGTTATTTTATGGTGAAGGTCTATTACCTGTGCCAGTTTTTCGGGAGATATATACAACTCCGGATGGGTGTTGATGTATTCTGTGGCAAGCTTTATCGAGGGCTCTAAATAATCAAACGTTTTCTCGGTCCAAATACCAATATCGTGGAATGCCGCAGCAATGGCTAATAGTTCAGCATCTTCTCCTTTATTAAAATACAACGAAAAATTATACATGCGGTACACATGGTTGCGGTACTTCTCCATATCAGCCCCAATAGCTGCTGCGTGAGAGGCTAGGATAGAATCGATAAAGGAATTAGTATGTATCACCTCCATTCTTTATCTCTTTAATTACTTCTTTCTCTCCGGATTAGCCGCTATAAAAGCTTTCCAGCCGGTGTAGCTTTTGCCCTGGGTAGATGGCTTATTATTAAAGAAATGGCATACGGCCACCGCCAACCCATCGGTAGCATCCATTTTGGCAGGCATATCTTTTATTGATAACATGCTTTGCAACATAGCCGCTACCTGCTCTTTACTAGCAGCCCCGCGCCCCGTTATCGACTGTTTAATTCTTGTAGGAGCATATTCTGTAGCCGGTATTTGTCGCGATAACGATGCTGCAATAGCTACACCCTGCGCACGGCCCAGTTTAAGCATACTCTGCACATTTTTACCAAAAAAAGGGGCTTCAATAGCCATCTCGTCGGGGTGGTATTCTTCTATCAGTAGAATGATTCGCTCAAAAATGGTTTGCAGCTTTAGCATAGGGTCGTCCATTTTTTGCATGTCAACTATGCCCAAGGTTACCAACGTCATTTTTTGCCCAACGCATTTGATAATACCGTAACCCAAAATATTGGTGCCGGGGTCTATGCCTAAAATAATACGTTCTGCGGGCGTGCTGCTCATGCTGCAAAGCTATGGGTTATTTATCTAATTTCGCGCGGTTGAAAAAGCAATACAAAATAGGATTTCTAACAGTAATCAAGGTGTTAACCACCGTGTTTTTTGGTTATTACTTGTACGATAAGTTCAGGAGCGGCACCTTTAGTGTCGACTATACACCCGTAAACCCAACGTTTTTACTATTTGCTTTTTTGCTAACCCCACTCAACTGGTTTATAGAGGGCTATAAGTGGAAATTATTGGCTGGCAGGTTGGAGAAAATCAGCTTTTTTACCGCAGTAAAATCGGTACTCGCAGGCCTGGCATCATCATTAGTAACACCCTTCCGCCTGGGCGACCCGTTAGGCAAAATCATCTTTTTAAAAGAAGGCCATAGGGTAGAAGGTGCTATGCTGAGTGTAATTGGCAGCTTAACCCAACTTGCGGTAACTATTATTGCAGGCTTTGTGGGAATGTATGTTATCAGCAGTGGAAGGATAAGCGAAATCTTTGGCGAATATTACGGCTGGGGGTTGGGTATATCAGCTCTTATGGTAGTAGTAATTGTGGTAGGCTATAACATCATCAAACGTAAGTATGCAGAGAAGTTAAAATCGGTATTGAGTATTGGCATGCCTTTGCTGGCAAGTGTTTTCAGCCTGAGTGTGCTGCGCTACCTGTTGTTTATTGCCCAGTTTGTTTTTGTGTTTGCAGCTTATGGCGATGTTGAGAACCAGATAACCATTGCGGTAATGACCACCATTTACTTTTTTATGGTAGCCGTTGTGCCCATGTTTATTATAGCAGAGCCGGGTATGCGCGGTGCTATTGCACTGGTTGCTTTTGCAGGGTTTTCTACCGCGTTTACCGTGGCTACCATGGTGTGGATGCTGAACGTTTTACTGCCTGCTACTTTTGGGTTGATATTTTTATTGCTGCAAAAAAGTAAAAACTCGCCCAAGCCACCCGTTAACCCATTACCTTCGCAGCCTTGATTATAGCACTTAAAATAACGTTTATACTGGCTACCCTTATTGTAGGGTTTTACTGCCTGTTTTTAGCCATTGGTTTGCAGGGTTGGTTGAAGCTTCCCCAGGTTACTTTTTTCAGTAAAAAGGAGTACTATACAAAACTGTCGCTGGTAATTGCCGCGCGTAATGAGGAAGCTACCATTGGCCTTTGCCTTGCCGATTTTGCTGCACAAACTTACCCCAAAGAATTAATGGAAATTGTAGTGGCTGATGATGCTTCTACCGATAATACATTAGGCGTTATTAAAGATTTTGTCGCCGCTAAT
>JBIPNX010000324.1:0-3409 GCA_044378145.1 Flavobacteriales bacterium
GTAAACTGTACTACCCCTGCTAACTTCTTCCATGTATTACGTCGCCAGCTTAAACGCGATTTCCGCAAGCCGCTAATTGTATTTACACCTAAGAGCTTACTGCGCCATCCAAAATGTATTTCTACGCAGGCAGAACTGCTTAAAGGACAGTTCCAGGAAGTATTAGAAGATACTACGGTTAAGGCCGATAAGGTGGAGAAAGTATTGTTTGTAAGCGGTAAGCTGTATTACGAATTGGTTGACTACCGCGAAAAGAACAATATAGAGGATACTGCTATTGTACGTATAGAACAATTGTATCCGCTTCCATTACACCATTTAGAAGCAGTGGTAAGCCAGTACAAAAACCAGAAAAAACTGGTTTGGGTGCAGGAAGAACCGGAGAATATGGGCGCTTGGAGTTATTTGCTACGCCGTTTCCGTAAACTGAATTTAGAACTGGTGGCACGCCACAGCAGCGGTAGCCCTGCTACAGGCAGCAGCAAACGCCATGCAATAGAACAGCGCGACCTTATAGAACGTGCATTTGATAAAGTATTAGTAAGCTAATTAAACCAACACATAACAAATGATTGTTGAGATAAAAGTACCCAGCCCGGGCGAATCGATTACCGAAGTAGAAATAGCCCGTTGGGTTGTTGCCGATGGCGACTATGTAGAAAAAGATGCTGAACTGTGCGAGATTGACTCGGACAAGGCTACCCTTACTGTTAATGCAGAAGAAGCCGGTACAGTAAAAATATTAAAAGCAGAAGGCGAGAAAGTAAACGTAGGCGATGCTATTTGCTCTATAGATACATCGGCTGCCGCGCCTGCAGGTGCAAAGAAAGAAGAAGCTGTTGCCGCAGTGGCTGAAAAGCCTGCCGCTAAAGCAGAAGCTGCTCCGACTGTTAAAGAAGCCCCTGCGAAAGAAGAAAAAGGCTATGCTAACGGTGTTCCATCTCCATCGGCTAAAAAGCTAATGGATGAGAATAAAGTTTCGGCTAAACAAGTTGAAGCAAGTGGAAAAGGCGGACGTATTACTAAAGGTGATGTGCTTAAAGCCATGACCAACGGTTTTACCGGTGAAGAGGTTGAAAACAGCCGCGAAGTTAAACGCGAAAAAATGACTAGCCTGCGTCGTAAATTATCGCAGCGCTTAGTTTCTGTTAAACAGGAAACGGCAATGCTTACCACTTTTAACGAGGTAGACATGAGCGGTATTATGAATATCCGCAAACAATATAAAGAGAAGTTTGCCGAGAAGCATGGCGTAAATGTTGGCTTTATGTCATTCTTTACTAAGGCCGTTACCATTGCTTTGAAAGACTTCCCTCAGGTAAACTCTCAAATTGATGGAGAAGAAATAGTATCATTTGGTTATGCTGATATTGGCGTTGCCGTTAGCACTCCAAAAGGCTTAATGGTTCCTGTGTTACGCAATGCAGAAAACATGTCATTGGCTGAGATTGAAGCAGGCATTGGCGCTATGGCAAAAAAAGCCCGCGACGGTAAAATTACAGTTGACGATATGACCGGTGGCACATTCACCATTACCAACGGTGGTGTATTTGGTTCTATGCTATCTACCCCTATTCTTAACCCACCGCAAAGCGCTATCTTAGGTATGCACAACGTTGTTGAGCGCCCTGTAGCAATCAACGGTAAGGTTGAGATACGCCCTATTATGTATGTTGCCCTTAGCTACGACCACCGCATAATTGACGGCCGTGAGAGTGTAGGTTTCTTAGTACGTGTAAAGCAACTATTAGAAGACCCGACGCAGATGCTATTCGGCAGCAAAAAGCCGGTAGAGATACTTCTTGGATTGTAATCAATTACGACTATAAAAAAAGCCCCGATAGATTAATCTATCGGGGCTTTTTATTCACAAGATCAAGCTACTTACCCTTTTTAGCTACCTCCAGGTTGTTTTTAAATAACTGGTTGTTGGGTTCCAGTTTAACTGCTTTCTCACCAAACGGAATAGCCTTGCTAAACTGCCCTAAATCGTTATAAGCAGAGCATAGGTTGTTATAAGCCAGCGCGTAGTTAGGATTTAGTGATAGCGACTTGCTATACATCTCAATTGCCTTATCGTATTGCTTTGCCCTGTGGTAGCCTAAGCCTTTATTTAAAAAGCCTTCAGCAGTTGGTTTTGCTGCTAGGTCAGCATCTAGCTTTTTCTGGCTTACAGCATAGTTAAGGTTACCCTGTGCCAATGCATAATTTGGGGTAATTTTCAGCGCCTTGTTACATGCCTCCATTGCCTTGTCGTAATTCCCTAAAGCATTATAAGCAGAGCATATATTGTTGTATGCTTCAACATAATCAGGTTTAACCTTTAATGCACTCTCAGCAGCTGATATACAATCTTCAAAACGGTTTTTATTATAGTATTCTAAGCTCAGGTTAAGGTAATTCTCAGGTGTTGGATTTGCCTTAATCATATCCAACAGTTCATCAACTTTAGATTTGCGGTTTTGACTGGCCTGTAAATAGTAATTACCGTATTGGTTACCGGGAAACCTTTGCAACATACGTTGAGCCATTGAGCGCATTTTGTCCCACTCATACTCAGCCATATAAAAGCCCATTAGGGTTGTATAGGTAGCCTCATAATCAGGGCCAAAATTAACGGCTTGCTCGGCATTCCATATAGCTTCGGCTTTACGGCCCTGTTTCCATAGCCAGCTGGCATAAAAATAATACCCTCCATAAAAGCCACCGGCATATTGCTGGCCCTTTTTAAAGTGGTCGTCAACAATATTATTGTATTTATATGGGGTGCCTTCTGTCATGCCGAGGGCATCGTAAGCAAGGGCAATGTTAATGTGCAGGTAAGAATAGTAAGGGTTATACTTAAGGCCTTTGGTATAATAATCAATAGCCCTTCGCAGGTATTTAATAGCCCCTTGCTTATCGCCTTTTGCCGAATACTCAAACGATTTGTTATACTGTGTAAGTGCGTAATTCATAAGCCCACGACCATTTTCAGGGCTTTTTTCGGTTACATCAAACCATAATGTCTCATCATTATCCCAAACCTTATTACGCTGGTAAGTGCCATACGCGTATGCACTAATAAATAGAACAGCTGCAGCAGATAATGCAATTCTTGCAGTGCTTGTGCTAAAAGTTGTATTCTCTTGCTTTTTAAAGAACAGGTATACCGCCCAAACAACCGCAATAATCAACCCGATATTTGGGAAGAACATACGGTGGTCGTTCATTACCTCTGATAGTGGTTGAAAGCTTGACGTTGGCAACAATGCTAAAAAGAACCACGATAAGCCAAAAGCTATAGGCCTTGGGTTTTGTTTTGCCGATGTATATACTATGCTTACAAAGAGTGCCAGCATAAATATTACCCCAATAAAGAAACGTTTATCTGTAAACGATTCAAATGGTGATAAGTCTGTATCGGCTG
>JBIPNX010000323.1:0-3409 GCA_044378145.1 Flavobacteriales bacterium
TTTATGTTAAGCAAAACCTGCTACAAGACAAGATAAACTACTTTAACCGCCGTTGCCGCGAATTAGGTTTACCTATTATTAACGAAACCAACTCGCCAATTTTCTTTATTGGTGTTGGCCAACCGGGTACCGGCTACAATATGGTTAAACGTTTGTTAAACCTTGGCTTCTTTATCAATATTTCTGTATTCCCAAGCGTATCGTACAACCGCACCGGTTTACGTATACCAATTACGCTACACCACACTACCGAAGATATAGAAAGGTTATTAACCGCTGTGGCTGAACAATTGCCATTTGCATTGGCAGACACCGGCTTAACAATGGCAGACATTTATAAAGCTTTTAAACTAAAAAAGTAACTGTGCATTTATATCTTACATAGAAATTTTTACAAGAAAAGAGGATAACTATCCTCTTTTCTTGTTTTTAGGGCAAAGCAATTAATAATTTATTTAATATATATATAAACCTTACATGTGAATAAAATTGCAGCATAGTCATCTTGCTGGGCATAAACACGTAAGTAGATTTGTTTTGTTATAAAACCAACCACCAATACAATGTTCGGAAAAGCATTAAAATACCTACCCTTCGGTTCAAGAGGCTCGTACTTTGATACAATAGCATCTGACGATATTATATCGCAACAGCGGTATAACCTGTTCCGATTCTTTTCTATGGCAGGTGCTTTAATTAGCCTGCTGGTAGCCTCTCAGGCTGTAGAAACGTTTAACGTACCTGTATTGGGTGCCGTATTAGTTATTACCTCTTTAGCTTATGTAATAAACTACTATACATTAAATAAGAGCCGAAACACCGTGGTTGCTTATTCAATAAGCATATTTTTAACCTTTATAACTACACATATTTTAACATACTATTCGGGTGGTTTAGTTAGTTCTAACATGTTCTACTTAGGTGCAACCATTTTGTGTTGCTATATGCTGTTAGGAAGCCGCGCAGGAAACATTACTACACTACTCTTTATCTTCAGCATAGCCTATTTTTACATTTTAGGCGAAACCACTGAAGGCATTATACAAAACTTACTTGTACCTAACGTTGCCGACCAGCAATACATGGTTAAGGGTATTCCTGCTGAAATAAAACAAGACTTTTTAGTTACCGGCATTCTATCATTATTTTTTATAGGCGTATTAGCCAACTACTTAGAGAGTAAAAAGAATATTGTAATTGAACGTATTACCGAATCGCGCGACATACTGGCCGCGAAAAACATAGAACTTGAGAAACTATCTATAGTAGCCAGCAAAACCGATAACGGTGTATTAATAACCGATAAAAACGGCAATATAGAATACAGTAACGATGGCCTTACCCGCCTTATTGGTTACCCCTTTAACGAAATTGAAGGCCAAAAGCCCTGGGAAGTATTTAATGGGGTAGAAACCGATACTGTTGAAACAGAACGTTTACAAAACAACATTAAAGACGGACAAAGTTTCTCTGGCGAGTTCCGCCAAAAACATAAAGATGGCAACTATACATGGATTGGAGTAACCGCCACGCCTATTATTGAGGATGGCAAGGTTAGCCGCTATGTATTTATCAATTCTGATATCAACGAGCGTAAGATAGCTGAAGAGAAAATGAGGCTATACACCGAGAACTTAGAGAAAGCCTTTAAAGAGCTTGATAAGTTTGCTTACGTTGTATCGCACGATTTAAAAGCACCTTTACGTGCAATCTTCAACCTGTCTACATGGATTAGCGAAGATTACGGCGACCAAATGCCTACAGAAGCGCGTGAAATGTTTGACCGTATACGTGGACGCGTACTGCGCATGGAAAGCCTTATTGAAGGCATACTTGCCTACTCAAAAATTGACCGAAAAGACGATGTGTTTATTGATGTTGACTTAAACAAACAACTTAAAGACAGCCTTGATTTAATTGACGTACCAAAAGACTTTAAAATAGAGATTCAACCCGACCTGCCAGTAGTAAAAGGCGACCAGTCTAAAATACATCAGGTATTTATGAACCTGCTATCTAACGCAATTAAGTTTAACGAAAAGCCTGAAGGCGAAGGCTTTGTTAAAGTAAGTTGTGAAGACGACGGGCAATTCTGGAAATTCTCTGTACAAGATAATGGCCCCGGTATTGAACCCCAATACCATGAAAAGATATTTGTAATATTCCAAACATTAAACGCTCGAGACACGTTTGAGAGTACAGGTGTAGGCCTTGCTATTGTTAAGAAAATAGTAGACGAAATGGGTGGAAAAATATGGCTTGAGTCAGAAATTGGACAAGGCAGTACTTTCCACTTTACCATGGCAAAAGACCCTGCTGCGCACCGTAAAACCTTTTTAGTGGCAGCATAGTATAAAAGTATAGTACCGTTTTAATTTAATATAGTTTATTGAAAGTTTAACCCAACAATACCCCAATTATGAAACGTAACGTAAACGCAGCAGCAGTGGCACAAAACCAATCTGTACATAACAGCAAGAAAGTTGTTAAAGCCGAAATAGCCCAAGCAATTTACAATGCTCCTAAAGAAAGAAATGTTGCAGACACCAACGCACTTTCTTTAGATGAGATGGCTATGCTTAAAAAGATTGATGCCCATTTACAAGACCTGTACTACCTTACAGACGAAGAAGATATTATCGGTTTCTGCTAGTAGTGTCTAGTGGTTTGTGCATAGTGGATAGAATTTCTACTAATCACCAACCAGTAATCACTTTCCACTATTTCAATTTCACTTTCATGTACACCGGCTGGTGGTCTGAATTGGCAAAGCCTAGGTCTATGGTGCGTATATCCATCACCTTTAGGTTTGGCGATGTCATGTAGAAATCAATTAGCGTAGTAAATGTTTCGTTAGGAACATATGCTGTATTATTTGCCCTGTTTGTAGGCTTTGTCGGGTCATATACCACATTCCAGTCTTTCGGTATCAAATCGGTTCCTATACTTTGTATGGTATAACCAGGGGCAATGTTCTTACCAAATTTAAGTGCATCAACTCCCGGAGGTGCCTGGTTCCAGTCGCCACCAATAACCACATAATTGCCCTTAGACGTTTCAGTTTCTAAAAACTGTTTCAAAAACTGCATCTCTGTTTTCTTAATCTCGCCTGTTTCGTCGTAAGCGGTATTGTGGGTATTAATTACCAATAGCTCTTTGCCCTGGGGCAATTTAAACGTTAGCACCTGCATGCAACGGTCTAGCATATAAAGGCTGGTAGGCCAGCTAAAGCCACCGGGGTATTGGTAGCGTGTGCTGCTAACCGGTGTATATTTAGAAAAGCTTAGCAAGCCACCATACGTTTTACCATACGGTGTATAAGGGAATTGGAACGGTGCCGGTACAAATTTGCAGTTGTAGTTTAGTGCAAAGCTGTGCACGTAGTTTGGCAAAGCGGCTGAAAAGCGGT
>JBIPNX010000504.1:0-3388 GCA_044378145.1 Flavobacteriales bacterium
GTTAAATCATACTGCAAAGTCATAACACTGTCGTTATCTAATGGCCAAGATAATGTGCCAGGTCCACCATAAGTGAAAACATAATCTGCTTTAAAGGAATAAACACCCGTTAGCAAAGCAATTGGTGAATTTACATTTACTCTGAAAGACTGATTTCCTTGAATAAGGTTTGGCGACGTCGAATAAGAATTTCCTACTATATTGGTAGGAGGAGAAGCCCACGCAGGTACCCACGTAGTATTGATAATATTGTCTGTAAACTCAAACTCTACATCCATTGGTGAAACCAATCCCGGATATTGACAGAAAGTAGCATGCGTATACAACATAAATGAATCCGTGCTACCTTCACAAATAGTATCGCTTAAATCACTAAAAGTGATGTATGGTTGCGGTAAAACTCGAATAACAATAGTGTCTTGTGCTGCTAAGGTGCCGTTACAATCTGGGTTAGCTGATGTGTTTACAATAGAGTTCAAAACATAAACATAAACCCCGGCTGGTGTTGTTGCAGGAACATAGAATTTCGAAATACCATTACCATTCCCGGTAATCGTCATATTAGGATTAACTCCTGTACCTCCAATTAAATTTTGATTTGCACCGCTAGAAACCACACAACTTGCGCTATGCAAGGCTGATATTTCTTGATAAGTGATGGTCCAATCCTGACCTACAGTAGCTAATTCGGCATCAGTTACAGTGTAACTGAATGAATCAATGTTACCAACTGTAAAAGTTACGGTATCCTGGTCAAATCCAACGGTTGGCTCAGGATTTACAGTTAATATAACTGAATCCGCATCGGTTCTGGTGCATTGTGGAATAATATTGGTTCCTTTAATCGAGTCGCCTCTAAATTTATAGTATCCTTCCCCAAGGGTACCCGATGAGTTATTCTTATAACTAAAAGTAGAATTACCCGAACCTACTATCGGTGAGAGAGGTGCATTAATATCTGAATTGTCTGTATAGAACAAGGCCCATTCAATATTGGCTGAGGTGGTTGGCGCTGTACAATACAAAGCATTTGTTACAGTAAAATTAACATCCGCTGAATCGCCGTCACAAACTTGAGTTGAATCAGGTGAAAGAGCAAAACTTGGAATTGGCAATACCTGAATAACAATAAATGTATCGGATCCAATATTTCCATTACAATCAGGATTTGCACTGGTATTGGTTATACCCGTGAGTGTATATTTATAAAAACCAACCGGAAGAGCTCCATTGATCATGTATTTTAGTATAGAGTCACCACTACCGGAAACGGAGGATCCGCCGCCGATTAAATCGGTACCCACAGATGTACAATTTACACCTGAAAGCGCACCACTGGTATTGGTATAATTAAAGGTCCAATCTTGATCAACTACACCCAATACTGAATTTGAAACGGTCACAGTAAAAGAATCAATAGAACCTACACAAAGTTTAATGGTATCTGTTGAAAAGGTTACGTTAGGTCTTGGATTTACAACTAAAATAACTGAATCCGTTTCGGTCCTGGTGCACTGAGGAATAATGTTGGTTGCTTTAATAGAGTCGCCTCTGAATTTATAGTATCCTACTCCTAGGCTACCCAATGAGTTATTCTTATAGCTAAAAGTGGTATTACCCGAACCTGTTATTGGTGAGGCAGGCGCATTTATAACCGAGTTGTCTGTATAGAATAATTGCCAATCAATATTGGCACTTGTAGTTGGCGTTAAACAATATAATGCATTCGTAATATCAAAATTGACATTCGCTGAATCATTTTGACAAACTTGTGTCGTGTCAGGTGAAAGGGCAAATGAAGGAATCGGCAAAACATTAACTACAATTGTAGTATCAGCTCCAATAAATCCAGTGCATGGCCCGCTGGTGTTTGTGATACCCGTTAAGGTGTAACGATATGTACCTACCGGAAGAGCACTGCTAACATTAACTGTCAATATTGAATCTCCTGTAGTACCCACCACAGTCAAAAATCCACCAATAAGAGAACCACCTATTAAATCAGTATTAACCGAAGTACAATTAACACCTGATAATGCGCCACTATTTTTGGTATAGGTAAAAGCCCAAGCTTGATCTCCTCCGTTTTGAAGCGCATTGGTAATATTAACATTGAATGAAGAAGCCGTACCTACACAAACGTTTACTGTATCTGTAGAAAATGTAACAAAAGGTCTTGGTTCAACAATGAGCGTAAATGTATCAGAAATTCCGGCACATACAGCTGGAGTTAAGGAACTCACATTGGCAATAAAACTATGATTATTAGGAGTAAGGTAAGTTGCGGCTGTATCAACGGAAACAAGAGTTGAAAAATTTCCAACGCCATAACCTACTGCTCCGTATATAGAGGTATATTCATTTGCTCTAACACTGTCAATGGTAGACATTGACCATGTAGCATCTAATCTAGGCGTATTCACGCCAGGGCAATATCTCGCATTGGTAACGGTAAGATTGAAGGATTCTCCATTTTTTTCACAAACTTCTTTAGAATCCGGATTGATGGTAACTTGAATTCTAGGATTTATGGTGATAGTAATGGTATCATTACCTACTTTTTGACCAGGACAACTTCCGGTAGTGTTGGTGATACTATTAATTATATATCTGTAAACACCCGGCTGCAAAGTACTTGGGATGTTAAATGTTCTAACGGTATTGCCTGTTCCGGTTTGAGTTAAAGGGCTGATAATTCCGGCTGTTGCTCCAACGCAATTTACTGAAGTTACATTTCCTGAACTTTCACTTAAAGAAACTGACCAATTCTGATCAGTTATATTTAACACAGAATTTCCAACATTCATGGTAAAATTCCCAGTCGTACCTTGGCACAAGGCCAGTGCATTCGTACTCCATTGTACAGTTGGTGCTGGTTTCACGGTCAATGTAAATACATTTCCTGAAATTACCCTGGCGCAACCTGATTGACCAACCGTTGTATTGGTAACAGTTCCCGGAATAAAGGTATAAGTACCCGCAGCCAATGAGTCACCGAACATTCTGGTATTGGCACGAATTGCAATCGCAGTATTACCTGATCCTAATAATGGAGAAGCTCCGATAGTGTCTTTTACTGTGCTAATAAACGAAAGGGACCAATCCGCATCTGTTAATGTATTTCCAACACAATATCTAGCATTTGAAGGAATGACATTAAAAATTGCAGAATCACTCTGACATATTGAAGTAGCCGTAGGGCTAACTGTTATACTCGGAGTGGCTTCCACTACAATTACAATACTATCTCTGTCAGCTAAAGCCAAGCGACAATTATTGCTTGTATTTACAATCGAATCAATGTAGAATCGATATGTACCCGGCTGAAGTGATGAAGGCACTGAGTAAGCATATACCTGATTACCGGTTCCGGTTATTGTGCCCGTAA
>JBIPNX010000325.1:0-3386 GCA_044378145.1 Flavobacteriales bacterium
GCTAGCAGGCACATTGTTTACCGAGTACGTAGAAAAGAAAGAAGATAATAATAACCAGCAATAATAAGCTAACGAAGATATAACAACATGGATTTTCTGATATTAGCAATAATCATCTTAGCCGTAGTAGCAATTTTTCAATTGCTTAAAATTTACGAGCTATCGAGAGAATTGAGGCCCGATGAAGCACCGGTAATTACCGAAGCCGATAGCCGAATGAATGCCCGATTAGGCATTGTATTCTTATTTGGCTTTTTCGCCTTTATTTTATGGTGTATTTACAAATGGAGCGACAAGTTTTTACCTGAGCCGGCCTCTAGGCATGGTGTTGAAATAGACCAGCTATGGGATGTTTCTATGGTTATTATTACCATTCCGTTTATTATCTGTAACTTCTTATTGTTCTTTTTCCTTAACAAATACCGTTACAAAAAAGAGCGTAAGGCTGATTTCTTTGCCCATAGCAATAAGTTAGAAGCTGTTTGGACTGTAGTACCTGCTATTGTTCTTTCTGCACTTATTATCTACGGTTTACGTGTTTGGAATGACGTAACAGACCATACTACAGTATCGGCCAACGAAAACCCTGTAAACATTGAGCTTTACGCTCGCCAGTTTGATTGGACTGCACGTTATGGTGGTTCTGACAATAAGTTAGGTGATGCTAACTACCAAATGATTAACGGTAGCAACGCATTGGGTTTAATTACGCCTGCTGCTATTGAGGGCCGTTTAAAAGAAATTGACGACCTGATAGTAGAATTAACTGCCAAGCTTAAAGTACAGGTAGAACTTGAGGGTAAAATATTCCCTAAAAAAGTTAAGCCAGCTGACCCACACCACGGTGGCGGTCATGGCGAAGCTCCTGCAGAGCAACACGCTCCGGCACCAAATCCTGAGGCACATGCTGAAGAAGGCGGACACGGTGGCCACCACGAAGACCCATACGCATGGGCCGGCAACAGCAAACCAGTTTTGGCTATTGTTGATGAGCTTAAGCACCTTGAGCGCATGAAAAAAAGCATTGAGGTTTTTGCCAAAAAACGTTATATTTCTTCTGACGACGACTTAATAGTAAAAGGCGAGTTCCACATTCCGGTTAACAAGCCTGTTGTATTCCAATTCCGCGCACAAGATGTTATTCATAGTGCATACATGCCTCACTTCCGTTTGCAAATGAACGCTGTACCGGGCATGAAAACATTCTTCACCATGGTACCTACCATTACCACTGCTGAAATGCGCACTAAAACAAATAACCCAACTTTTGAATACTACCTGTTATGCAACAAAATTTGCGGCAACGCACACTATAACATGAAAATGGTTATTGTGGTTGAAGACCAGGCCAGCTATGACAAATGGGTTAAAGAGCAAAAAACATTTGGCGCTATACTGTCTGCCAATGCAGCCCCTGCCGAAGGCGACAGCACTGCCGCTCCTGCACCTGCAAAAGTAGATAGCGCGGCTACAGCGGCTCCTGCTGCTAAACCTGCCGATGGCAAACACTAATTTGATATTGAACAAAGGATATTTTTATAATACAAAAAGATAAGTATATGTCTCACGTAATTGATCATGGCCACGCAGCGGACGATCATCACGATCACCACCACCACGAAACGTTTTTTAATAAATACGTTTTCAGCCAGGACCATAAAATGATATCTAAGCAGTTTCTTGTAACTGCTATTATAATGGGCGTTCTTGCTATGCTTATGTCGGTTGCGTTCCGTTTGCAACTGGCTTACCCCGGCGAGAAATTCCCTTGGTTAGAAACCTTTTTGGGCAAATGGGCTAAAGATGGTATCCTAGATCCATCGTTCTACCTGGCCTTGGTTACTATCCATGGTACCATCATGGTATTCTTTGTACTAACCGGTGGGTTAAGTGGTACATTCAGTAACCTGCTTATACCTCTTCAGGTTGGTGCACGCGATATGGCATCGGGCTTCCTTAACATGCTTTCTTACTGGTTCTTCTTTATATCGAGCTGCTTTATGTTGTACTCGGTATTTATTGAAACCGGTCCTGCATCGGGTGGTTGGACAGTTTACCCACCGTTAAGCGCCTTACCACAGGCTATGCCTGGCTCTGGCCTTGGTATGACATTGTGGTTAGTATCTATGGCTATCTTCATTGTATCGTCATTATTAGGATCGCTTAACTACATTGTAACAATCATCAACCTACGTACGGTTGGTATGAAAATGACCCGTTTACCACTTACCATTTGGGCCTTTTTAATTACCGCTATATTAGGTGTACTTTCTTTCCCTGTTTTATTAGCCGCTGCCCTGCTACTTATATTTGACCGTAGCATGGGTACAAGCTTCTACCTGTCTGATATTTTTATCGGCGGCCAGGCGTTAGAGCAAACCGGTGGTTCTCCTATTCTATACCAACATTTATTCTGGTTCTTAGGTCACCCCGAGGTTTACATTGTACTTTTACCGGCGTTAGGTTTAGCATCAGAGGTTATTGCAACCAACGCACGTAAACCAATCTTTGGTTACCGCGCCATGATTGCATCTATGCTTGGTATCGCATTCCTATCGTTTATCGTATGGGGTCACCACATGTTTGTTACAGGTATGAACCCATTCTTAGGTTCTGTATTCGTATTTACAACACTATTGGTTGCTATCCCATCTGCGGTAAAAGTATTTAACTACTTAACCACACTATGGAAAGGTAACCTTGTACTTACCCCCGCCATGATGTTTGCTATCGGCCTTGTGTCGTTCTTCATCACCGGTGGTGTAACAGGTATCATCCTAGGTGACTCTGCACTTGACATTAACGTACACGATACATACTTCGTTGTAGCCCACTTCCATATAGTAATGGGTAGCTCGGCCATCTTTGGTATGTTTGCCGGTGTTTACCATTGGTTCCCACGTATGTACGGCCGCATGATGAACAAGAAACTGGGGTATGCCCACTTCTGGTTAACATTTGTTGGTGCTTACGGTGTATTCTTCCCACAACACTTCTTAGGCTTAGCCGGTGTACCACGCCGTTACTATGCCAATACAGAGTTCCCAATGTTTGATGGCTTAGTTGACATTAACGTTTTGGTTACCACCTTTGCAATATTAGCAGCTTGTGCACAGGGCATATTCCTGTTCAACTTCTTCTACAGCATTTGGCGCGGTCCTAAAACACCACAAAACCCATGGAACTCTAACACCCTTGAGTGGACAGCTTCTATTAAACATATCCACGGTAACTGGCCGGGCGAAATTCCTCACGTTTACCGTTGGGCATACGACTACAGCAAGCCGGGTAAAGACAAAGACTTTGTTCCGCAAAACATACCGATGGAAGACGGTGAGTTGGACGAAGGCCACTAAGAAATTTAAAAAACCCCTGACAATAAAGTC
>JBIPNX010000485.1:0-3385 GCA_044378145.1 Flavobacteriales bacterium
AAGTTTCGACTTCAGTTGAGGTTGAGATCGTATCGCCTGGACACCTGATGCGGCAGGCCCGCACGGTATAGCGTCAAGAGATTGGTCCTGACATAAACCCCGGTCCAGAGCAAGCGACAGTGCGGCGTTACATTTAGCTGTATTAACGCTGTGATCATTGAAGCCGCCAAGACGATCGCTTTTCAAAGTTGCTTGAATGTATTGCTGTATAGATCGCAGCTTCGGCCCCTGCTGCTGCTGATCTGAAGTTGATGGAATACGAACAAGCAGAACCAAACTCCAAGCAACATCTGCGCTGCTGACATCCTGTTGAATGACGAACTGAACTTTCCTCGATGTAAGGTATTGACTTACTTCAGCAGTGATCTGTGTCTGCCTGTCTTCCTCTGGCTTAGTCTGGAATGAAATCGAGACAATATGGTCTGTCACTGAGGGTGCGCTGCTCATTTGTTGAGCCTGATATATATTCCGATTTTCGAGCTACTCAATAATCAGCCTATGATAATGATGACGATAACTTAAAACTTCAACACATGATCAAAGATCCCTGTACAGTGAGGACAGCTTTTTTTCGGAGTGGCCCAACTTTCGGCGGCAACCGTGACTTTCGGCGGCCGGCCGAAAGTTGGGCTGGGCCGGTCACTTTTCATCCCTATAAATACACAGAAATAGCGAAATTCGAAAAAACATCCTCCAGTTTGCCACGCCGCAGCCGATTCAGGTTCATTTCAAAATTTGGTTCCTAGTCTAGTAGACTCGACATTTTGTTTTGAGTAACAAAATCTGATTCTTTCTGTACTGTAAATTCAGGAAAGCAATTGATTCTGGAATTATTTCAATGTCAGTGGCTAGACCTAACGTTCAGGAGGACATCGGGAAGCTTCGATCCAGCAGGTACATCATTTTTTATGATTATACTGATGATTCAATCAGCCTGCTCTCGGTTTTCTTGGAACTCATCTCTGTGTGTTGAGATTTTTCAGATCCTATATTGTGGCCAACACGTCTCTCTTGGGAGCGGATCATGCAAAACCTTCTCGCAGAACTCTTCACTCACGCTCTATTACACATCGCGGATCATGCAACACCTTCTCGCAGAACAGTTCACTCTCGATCGCCATACGTGAAGGCAGATCACACATTTTAATAAAAGATGTTGATACTTGTGCGTGAAGAGTTTGTGGTTTGGTATATGATCGCAACACGAGTGGCAACTTTGTTTTGAGTGTCGCGGATGACAAGGTTTTCTTGGAGTAATTATTGCACATGCGAGCTCCAATATGATGACACGCGTGCAACCACTTTCGTCGCCGCGCGCCACTGCCGCGCTCGAAAGCCGCAGTTGCCACCGACCGCACTGTCGCGCGCACAGCTCAGCGTCCCACGTGTCAATTGAATCACCGGCCATGCGTCTATTGAATCACCGTCGGGCTCCAAGATGCTTCCGCGAGCGCCGCGACAACAGTCGCCGTGCGCGCCGGACCTAAGGAGCACGGACGGACCTAAGAAGCTCAGAAGGGCGCGCCAGAACCACGGCTGCAGCGACAGTTTCAGCTTTGCACAGCCAAGGTCAAGCTTTTACAATTGCGTGGGCGAGATCTTTTACCATAACCACGGTGAAAATCTGTACCACGGTGCTGCAGACATAATTTGTGGGATGTGGTTTTTCAGTTCAGATCAACTACAACCAGAAAATAACAAATACAATCACAACATTGTAACATCAAGGTTCCGAGACCAATAACAATTTTTAATTCACGAGAGAAGCCGATTCTCCGGAGAGCGTAGATGTCCAATTGGGAATGCCAGAGGGGAATGCCGTGCATGGGATGAAGATCGTGGATCAAAACTTGATGATAAATTGCTGAAACTTCAGGCTCCTTCAAGAGAACATGATCAGAGCTGTCTGATGCCAAGCAGGCTTTTAATGAAATACTGGATTGGAATTGACGGAATTCGAAATCTGACCAAAGAAATAAACATCAGAATCTCTTGGCAAGCCTACACTAAAGAAGAAGATACAAAGAAAAATAAAGCCTCAGCATGCAGATCATGACAGAATGGCGGATTTAAGCGCTCACCTTAAAATCTTGTTTGGCAATTTGGCGATGATGTTATACTGATTGCAGCTTCAAAGTTATCTCCTGCAACAAGAATACAAATAATCAGGTATCGTCAATCAATTTTAGAATGAAGTGAAAAAATTTAACCTGAGAAACATGAAGACAAGCCTAGAACAAGCTTGCAGTGCGTGGCTCGCTGCAGGGATTTTTTGAAATTTTCCTATTTTCGACGTTTTTATTCGATCAAATGGACCCGGGCCGGTAACTTTTTGACCAAAACGGGCTGATTATTGGCCCGGAAGCTGCACGCAGAATACTGCATGAACAGTGCAGGTTCATCTGGATAAGACGCCGGCACTGTTTCGAAGAAGACCTCCCACCTGCACCATCTGTCCGCTCTGGTTGAAAAAATTCCAATTAGCATTGCGACGAGTCTCCGAAGCCGTTGCCCATCCTTCACGAGCGAAGCTTTGTCGCAAACACAACGCAGGGTGTCCTGACCCTTAGATGCCGCCGCTGAGGACCAACTACTCTAAGCGGCGATTGCCTCGTGCACAACTCGATGAGCAGATCGAAGATCTCACTCGCATTCTTAGCCCAGATGTAACTTTGCAGTTTCACAAGCTTCAAGATGCATACGGACTGGCAAGGACTCTAAGGCGTCGAGACGCGTGTTATCTGGTTCTACACGAATGGAATAAGCACGGAAACGAGACCAAGTTAAATCAGTTTATGACCGAAAAAATTGCTGAGCTCGGTCAACGAGGAAATAATCGTCAAAGAAAAAACAATATGGATGTCGGTCCTGAGTATCGCGCACTTGCGACAGATTTTTTACGATCAAACTTTCAACCCGAAGAGCTGGCACAGATTTTGAAATGCAAAGCACGCCGACATGAAGTCGGATCGGCTCTCTTCAAGAAGTGTGATGCTGATATTCTTGCAAAATGTCCACATGTTTTTGACAGTGTGGGGGGGGTTGTCAACTGGCGATCGCGTAGTACTCTCCTAAGAAGCGAGATATTGATCTCGAGAGCTCTGCCCAGCGAATTGAATCAGGCCAATCACAATCAGACCCTCTCTTCGCACAGCGCCGGCGCTAACAATTCAGCGCTGGAATCGCTTGCACATGCTGCTGCATTCGCTGCAGAGCGTGACCGATATGATGCCCAGTCGGGCGAGCCGCAGGACGCCGGCGGGTTAAATTGCGGTCATCAGGATATGGAAAACGGATCTCCCGCCACCGCCATCGCGGCGCCGGCGCCCGCAAGAAGGGAAGGTGGGCTGCCTTTCACTCTTCAAGTTCGTGCCTGGAGGCTGAA
>JBIPNX010000326.1:0-3376 GCA_044378145.1 Flavobacteriales bacterium
ACCTGCAGTAGCCGGATTGAATGTACCAAGCGATGCGTTAGTAATGCCGGGGCCGCTCCATGTGCCGCTAACGGTTGGGTTACAGTTTACACCCAATGGCGGAACAGCAGTTAAGTTAAAGGCCGGTGCGTTGGCACAAACAGGCGCAATAGCATTAATGCTTGCCGCACAGCAGGAGCTTGGAGTTATACTAACATCATCAATATAGTAGTATGCGTATGGGTTGATGCTGGCGCCGCTATTAGAGCAGGCAATGGTTGTATTGTTGTTATTGAAGAAGTTGCCAATAGTAAACCAACGCTCGCCACCGGTAGCTACGTAATCCCACTGAATGCGCACCCAGTTGCTTGTAGTATCGGTAATAGCTGTTGTACAGCTATAGTTTAACTGTGGCGGAAGGTTTATAAGCGAGTTGTTGCCATTAGCACAAGCATCGCGCAGGTATTGAGTAGTGGTAAAACGTACGCCTATGTTATTGGTTGCCCATACCACGTTATCGGCGCAACTTACATACATCGACACGCAATAGGTTTGCCCTGCAACAAGCGGTGCTGTAGTATGGCCCTGAATATACTCACGGTAGTTATCATTACCCACAGCGGTGCAGCCTAAAGCTATACCGGGGCCATAGGTAATAATACCTGCATGGCGCGTACCTGTGCGCGACCGTTGAAAGCCCAGTAATGAGTTGGGCATATTGGTTGGCGATGGGGTGCCGAAAATAACATTACATGCCGAGAACAAGTCGGGCGATGAGCAGCTATCGCCGGGTTCGTTAGAGTTGGCATTGTCCCAATCTAAAAGATCGGTACCAAAGCCTTCTCCGCCAAAGTTGCCGCAGTTGCTCGATGTATTTTCAAAGCTGGGGTTTATTACCAGGTTTTGACCAAAAAGAGCTGTACCGGTAAATAATAGAACCAATAAGAGTAAGCGTGTTTTCATGTGGTTTTTTTGAGCGTATTTACAAATGTAAAAATCCTGGCTACCAATCCAAAATAAATAGCTACTTATAGTCTCACTGTATTAAGGTTAACTACATTTTACTGATTTTATTTACTTTGCATAATGAACTACTTACTAAAAGAGAAAATAACCTACCGCACAGATTTGCCTGCTGATGAGGTTTTGGATAGGGTTAATAGTATTACTGAACCAGTTAGAATGATACGTACCGTTTTTGGAAAACGAAATAAAGATTATGAGGGGCATGTAATTGACAATAAATTTTATATCAGCAGGATAATACGCTATAAGAATTCACTGCTACCCAAAATACAAGGCGAAGTAATTTCTAATACCAACGGATCTACAATAAATATAAAAATGGAGCCTGTAATTCCAGGCATTATCATACTAATTCTGTTTGCTTGTATATTTAGCTATATGGTATATAACAGCGTTTGGCCAGTGCTTAATGGAGCAGCAAATACAACCCTGCAATTACCATTACTAATTGTACTGCTCTTGTTGTACCCTATTATTATTGCTGTATATAACTATGAGGCAAGCATTGCCAAGCGAGATTTAAAACATCTTTTTGAAGCAAGAATTATTTCAACTTAACAACCACTACCCCATGGGTTGGGATGGCAACTGTCAACTTATTATCACGCACTTCGGTTTTTAAGCCTGTCCACAAGTCTTTAGAGGTTTTGCAGGTTGTGGTGGTGGCTTTAGCTAAATCGTAGGTGGTAAACTTTCCTTTTTTGCCCAGATTGCAAAAGGCTAAGGCAAAAGAGCCATCGGCCAGTTCTTTTTTCCAAACCTGTATATTGCCTTTTTCTTCCAGCAGAACAGCCTGTTTTCCCAAGCGGTCCTGGTTAAGGGCAATGATATCGTCGTTGGTAATAAGGCTCATGGTAAAGGGGTCAATTTTGGTTAAATCGCAACCCAATAATAAAGGCGATGAAAGCATACTCCACATAGTAAAATGCAAACGTTGTTCATCTTCTGTTAAACGGCATTTACGGCTATCATCGTTCCAACCTACAACACCCAGTACCAGCATATCGGGGTCGTTCCAATGACCGGGCTCTGCATAGGGAGCAAGCTTTTTCTGCTTGTTTAACAAGCGTTGTACCGATGCCCATGTATCTACAATATCGCCCGTAGTGCGCCAACTGTTACCACCCACTTCTTTGCCCCACTCCCATACATCGGCCAAGCCATATTGGCAAAGGCTGTATACAATATCGCGGCTAGAGTTTTGAATGAATTTATTCATCAAAATATAGGGCGCTTGTATGGCTTTCTTTTTTAGCCCTTTGGTTTGCCATACGTACGAGCATAAATCGTATTTCAAATAATCAACTCCCCATTTTTCGTAGGTTTTAATGTCTTGCTCTTCATGGTCTAGTGAGCCTAAATAACCTCCGCATGTTTTTGGCCCGGGCGAGCTATAAATACCAAACTTTAAGCCTTTGCTGTGGATATAATCGGACAAGGCAACCATATCAGGAAACTTGTCATTAGCGGCAATTTCACCATTGGGTAAACGGCCGGCACTTTCCCAACCATCATCAATATTTATATAGGTCCAGCCGTGGTTTATAAGGCCCGATGATACAATTACATCGGCCGCGTTGCGAATGTCTTTATCTGTAACCCTTAGGCCAAAAACATTCCAGCTATTCCAACCCATAGGTGGTGTTAAGGCAACAGGGCCAATGTGAATGTCGAAGAATAAGGTATCAGTTCCATAACTGTTTTTTGCCAGTATTATGGTTTGAAAAATACCGACAGAAGGCACACTTCCACTTAGTATGCCCGTGCTGTTATCAAGCTGCAAACCGGGAGGTATGCCATGCATCTCAAACGTTATAGGCGCAGCCCCCGTTGCCGGTATTTTAAACAGGAATGGCCTGTTGGGTTTAGCACCGTAAATATCGGGGCCGTGAATTTCGGGTTTTGTATTAGCCTGCCCATAGGTAGTAAGAGCAAACAACATAAGTAGCAATGTGCCAATAGCTTTCATTTTACAATAATAGCGGTTTATGCAGACACGGAAAACAAATTGAATAGCAAAGTATTGTTGAGGTAAAATAGTAAGACAAAAAATATCTGATTGACTATATTCAAGGGGTAAACAAAAAGCCCCGACTCATCGGGGCTTCTTAAGTTCTATTAGCAGCAAAGTTACACCTGCATTGCTAAGCGCTTCTCTAAATCCTCAATGTAAGAGCGGAAACGTTTGTCGGTATCTATAAGGTTGTTTACCGTGCGGTAAGCATGCAATACCGTAGCGTGGTCTTTACCACCGCAGTTCATACCTATGGTTGCTAACGATGATTTGGTCATGTTTTTAGCAAAGAACATAGCTATCTGGCGGGCTTGTACAACCTCGCGGCGACGGGTTTTCGACTTCATCATCTCAACA
>JBIPNX010000503.1:0-12397 GCA_044378145.1 Flavobacteriales bacterium
TAATACACCGTGGTCGTCGCCCGATAGGTTAATGTTTACATTCAACACATCGTTAGCCGGGTTAGGATAAACACTTACCACGTCAACCGGCATATTGCTGCAAGTAACAGCTATAGGATTAAATACCTCGTACTGTCCGTTATAGTCGGTTTGCATTAAACGGTAGTAAACAGTGCCATTGGTAGCGCTTTCGTCTTTAAAGCTGTAGTTGCGAACAATGTTGCTGTTTCCGGCACCTTCTACAACGCCTACGGTTACATAGTCTAACAGGTTTGACGAACGCTGAACAGTAAAGAAATCGTTGTTTGTTTCTGTAGCAGTAGACCAGCCAACAAGCACACCGTCATTATCGCACGTTGCATTAAAATGAAGAAGTTCAATTGGTAGAGGTGTTGTGCCTTCGCCGCCACCCCAGTAGCTAAATGTACTTAAGCCCGATAATGATTTCAACCTGTTTTGAGTTGTGTTTATTGCGCCATCATCAACATCTAGCCAAGCGGTTGACACATCAGACTTAATTGCTTTCATTACGCTTTCAGAGCTAACAAAAGAACCAAGCAGAGCATCGTCGTAATTCATCTCTACTGAGAATGTATGGCTTCCCAGGCTGCTTGTTGGTTCAAGATGGTATACAAAGTCGCTTTTGTTGGCGCTTGTATACGTTGGGGCAGGAGAGTCTCCGGGACCTTCGCCTGAGAAGTATTGCATCTCTACAGAAGGAGGCGATGAGGCACTCCAGGTTATAGAACCAATAGTGCGGCCGGCAAAATTAAATGTGCTAACGTTAGACGCTACACTTGGGGTAAGTGTGTGTGGGTTAACGGTAGGCGTAAACTCATTAGCGCCAATATCAATACCGTAACCGTAAGTTGTTCCGCGGCTGTTGCCTGCATAGTCGTTGCTTATGCCTGATAAGCCCGCAACGCCTTTGCCATTTACAAACCAGGCAGCCTCGTGGTTTGGGTTAATGTTTAAGTCGTTTGTAGTAGTATTAACAAACAAATCGGCTGGATAAACCTGGGTGTTTGAAGATGAAGAGGTGCTGCTAAGCACAGACCATGAACTGGCATCACCACCGCTTGCGGTTTTCCAGGTGGCGAATGTTTTGTCGCCGGTTCCGGTTCCCCAGTATGCAGTGCTGGCACTAACAGGCGCGCTAATAAAATTGTAATTAGAAGACCATCCCGTTGCTGCATTATTGCCGGTATTATCCAATGCATAGTGAATAGAATTCGCGGTTGGGTTACCTGTGCGTGCGTTAACTAAAATGTTGTTCCTCAGCTCAACGCTAGCGCCGGCCGGAACACCTGTACCATTTGGCAAACGGTAGTAACAAGCCGAAGGATAGTCAAACCCCGCAGCACCAGTTTGCCCGCCGTGTACCAGTATCGTGTTGTTGTATACTTTCATAGAGCCGCCGGTCATCATATCGTGCAGGCCAAAGAAAATTTTACGTGTTGTAAATGTGCCACTACTGCTTCGGTTTATCATATTTAACTGGTTGTTTTTTACAACCCAGTTACCCGTTCCGGCAAACACTATTCCGTGCGATTCTCCACCATTGCCTTCATGAAAAAGGTTTGATATTTTATTTTGCTCAATGGTGCCTCCGTGGTTTGTGCCCTGCACCACAATACCCGAAACCTGGTTGCCCGATACCGGATCATCGCTAAGGTTGCCAATGTTATATATGTTGTTACCCGAAATGATATTGTTAGATTTTGCAGATGTTAGGGCAATAGCGTAGAAATTTAAACCTGATTCATTGCCTCCATTATAACAGTTTGCAATAGTGTTATTTCTGATAACAGCAGTGCCCGATCCGTTATGTTCTATGCCGTTTCCATAAGAACGGAATGCACCCCTTGCTGCCAGGCTGATAAAGCTATTGTTATCTACAATAATAGAATCAGATGAAGTGCTGTAAATACCATATACCCACCCGGTATAGAATGTACCAAATGGTTGGCCACCCGATGTTATGCTGTAAGCATCGTCAAAGCCGCCAATAGTGTTTCCATAAAATTTTACCTTTCCGGTATTTAGCTGAATGGTTGTTACACCTGCGCCATCGCCTGTTTGCACCTCAATGCGTTTAATGGTGTTGTTGGTAATATTTGACCACCTAGAGGTGCCAACATTTAAATCGACAATAATAAAATCGTTGTAAGTGTTGTTGCTCATAAAGTTGGCACCCGCACACAACGGAGCCGAGCCGCCAATATAGTTACCGGTCATATCAATCTTAGCAGTGCCCCCGGGCCTAAAGTCGATAGCTTTTTGTGGGCCCGTTCCGTCAATAAATGTTGTATAAATGCTGTTGTTGCTAAACGTCCAGGTTGAGGTGTTAGACAGGCTTGACGTTACATTTAAACCACATGCAGTGCCCGAACCGCCACTGAAAATAGAGAAGTTGCGCAGGTTACAATTATCAATTTCAAATGTTCCCGAACCAGCAGAGTATATACAATTGTTAGGGTAACCGTTTACACCCGAAGCCGTGATATCTGTTATGTTACAATTTTTAACACTGATAGAGGTGTTGCCCGATGTGTTTAACATTAGTGCGCCGCCTTGCGAGTGCTTGCTGCGGCCTTCAATGTTGGCATATAAAACAGAGTCACCAATACATTCAAAATCGAAGTATAATGAGCCTGCAACTTGTCCGGTAGGGCTGCTGATATAAGTATTTCTAAAAGTTAAGAAATTGCCTGTTCCGGCATATCGGCCATCAATAATAACCCTATCAGCGCCCGATATTTTTACCAGTGCAATACCAATATGGCTACCCGACAATACTTTTTCGCCGGTTGTTTCAGGCTTAATGCGCACCTTATAACCGGTTCCGCAATACTCCTGCCATGGTGTAAGAGATGTTGTTCCTGCCTCGGTAATGTTGCTGCGAATTAACACCGTTAAATCACTTGATATACCCTTGCTTGCCATAGCAAAGAACAGGTCGTTTGCAGTTCCACCGGTTAATGTGTTAAAGAAGTTTACGCCCAACGTTTCTCCGCCTACAATAGTTCCTCCAACAGCAACCGTGCCCGATAGTGGAACAGTAGAATTTGTAGCAAAGGTGGATATTCCGCTTCCGTATGGGTTTCCGGCAGCGCTAACGTTATCATGTGAAGGGGTTGTAGAAGTATACGAGCTGTACCAAACATTTTGTGCTGTGGCCTTATCTTGTGCCACAACATAGTATTCATAAGTTTGACCGGTGCTTAGGCCTGAAATGTTTAATGTAAAATCGTACACGTTGCCTGAGTATGCCGATGCGGGTATCGATGCCCATGTGCCACCTGATAAACGCCACCATAATGTTGGTGGGTACGAGGTGTTATTAACCCCTGTTCCAAAATCGGTAACGGTAGCACTTACAGGAATAGAAACAGTGTTTCCGCATGCGGCACTTTGATTTGATATAGGATTTGCGGTAACAATAGGCGTGTAAATGTCGGTATTGTCGGTAACGTTGATAGCAACAAAAGAACTACCCTCGTGCGCACCGATAGATTGTGTTCCGCTGCGCGGGTTGCCATAGGCATCTGTTGTAATGCCTGAAATTGCAATGGCGGCATTAGCTGCAGAGGTAATGTTGTTTAGGCGCAAATTGATATTGGCAGCATCACCAGCATCATCAATAAAATTGATTTGGCCCATTGTGCCTATGCCTGAGTGTAAATTGTTGCCAAATACACCGGCTGTAGTATTTCCACGTAGGTTTTGCAGACGCAAAGCCGCTGTTGTACCCGCCAGGGCAGATGTGCCATTGTTTATACTAAACTCGTTATTTGTTTGCGACTGGTAAATGTTGTAATCGAAGTTGGCGGCCAGGTATCCTGCAAGGGTGTTTGTGGCAAAAGCATAGTGTGTTGAGCCAGACAAACCGCCGGTGCGGTTATTTGCAAAAATATTGTTCCTGATATCTTTAGTTCCGGTTGCCGATGTTCTACGGTAGGCATAGGTATTGGCAGTGCTGGCGCCTGAGCAGGTTCCTGCAATTAGGACTGTGTTATAGTAATAATTACAGGTGCCCGAAGACAAGTCTTGAATACCCATAAGTATGTTAGAACCGGCTGTTGAAGAGCCGTCTGCCTTAATACCTAGGCGAATAATATTATTGTGGAAAACACCACCAAAGTTGGCAGCAACATAAATACCCGATTGTTCAGATGTATTGATGGTATTGCTGCTAATAAAACTGTGTATTTTGTTATTAGAAATAGTATTGGTAAGAGAAGCAGATACACTCCACAATATACCTATCATATTAGATTGAGAAGAGGTAACATTGGTTTGTAATGAGTGTATGGTGTTGTTGTTTATTACCTGCGAAGTGCCACTGCCTGTGTGGGCAATACCAATAACAGGGGCAAGCGTGCCGTTGCCGGTTGTTACAGCCTCACTTTCTAAAGCAGCTATTGTATTGTTATTAATACTATTTGCAGCCGCGCCGGCAACTAGAATGCCGCGAGTTTGGCCTGAAGTTGTGGCTCCGCCTGCATTATTGTACAGGTTGCTAATAGTGTTGTTGTTAATGTTTACAATATTGCCTGCGCTGCCCGTAACAGATATGCCCGTTAGGTGTTGCGCTGTGCCTGCCGCCGAAACGGTTTGGTTGGTGTTGCACCTTACGCTGCGCGTAGTTGTTGTGCTGCCAATGGTATTGGTGTTTATGTTTAGCGGAGATCCCCCTGTTGCCGCAATAGCGGTAAAACCGTGAGACACTGTTGTTCCATTGCCCAGCAATGTGATAGCGCCAATGGTATTGTTTTCAATACTAACTACACCGGTAGATGCGTTGGCAATACCAAAACTAATGCCTCCGGCAGTTGATATGGTGGCAACAATGCTATCCTGGCCAGTGGCGGCACCTATAATATTTCCTGTTGTTGTTCCAACATTTGCATTACCAGATACAATGTGTATGCCGGCGAATGGACCAAATATTGTATTTGCTCCACTACTTGTGCTAAATGCAATACGCGATATCTGATTACCCTGTACGCTGGCGGCCGTTCCGGTTGCTTGCGCAACAACAATTCCCCTAAAGCGGTTTGCAATGGCGCTAATGCCTGTTTCTGCCCAGCTACCGGTAATATTACCTGCTGTTGATCGGCCGCTACCGCCAATTTTATTTCCAGTAATAACGTGGCCGGTATTGTTTGCGGCAACAGTGCCCACGGTGGTATTTTCAATTCGTATGCCTGCATAGTTTGTGCCAGCGGCAACAGTAGTTGCGCGTGATACCGCCTGATAAATATCGTTATTGGTTAATTGCCAGTTAGTATTATTGTCGTTAATCCAGACACCAGCGGTTGTTACTCCATTGGCATAGAAGTTGAAAATATCGCAATCGTTAATAGTGTTATTGTCATTTGATATTGCAGCAGATGTGCCAACAGAGTATACACCAAAACGAGGGTAGCTGGTAGCTGTTGTTAAATCGCGAATAGTAGAAGCAGTAACTGTATTATTATCGTTACCTGTACCTGCAGCAGCTGCACCAAAATACACAACGCCGGAGAAGTTGCTTGCGTTAGGCGCACCGGCTTCAATAATAACATTGTTTACAGTGTTATTAGATGAGCTATTGTTAAATGCAAGCGCAGAAACCCAAGTAGCCAAACCGGTAAAAGTATTGCGTATTGTAAGTAAGCGTTGTGTTCCTGTGCCCCCGTTTATGGTAACATTATCAGCACCTGTAAAACGTATTAAGCCGTTTGCAGCAGCAGTTGCGCCATCGTATGAACCACTGATTACTTTAGTGGTTGTGTTAACGTTTTGAATAGTTAATGTATATCCTCCAATACCCGATTCTACCCACTGGTTAAGGCCGGTGGCGCCATTTTCGGTGGTCAGGTCGGTAATAATATTTACTGTTAAATCACCGCCTAATTGTCCGCTATTAATGGTGGCAAATAATCCCCCGGCATTGGTCAGTGTTTGAAAATCTGCACCTGAAGAGCCAACGGTTACAGTTCCTGAAAGTACAGGCTGAATAACGTACGTATTAGGCGCGGCAGGAGCAGTTGTTTGAATATTTGCATTTGTATGCACCGGGGTAGTGGCCGCCGCCGGACTAAACCACACATTGCCGGCAACGTCTTCGGCAACTACATAATATTGAATTGTGTTAGCAACGTTAGCCTGCAGGCCGGCAGGAGTTAGGGCTGCATAGTCAATAATAAAGTCCCAGTATGTGCCATCAAAAGTACCAACAGCGCTAACCCAGTTAGAGCTTGTAGTAGAGTTCCTGTACCAAACTAAAGCAGAGTCTATTGTTGCAGTGCCATTTGCGCCATCAAGAATTGTTACATCATCCAGTGGCATTGGGGTTGTTATAATTGTAGGTGTAGCAATTGTTGTGTAAGAAATTTGAGGGGCAAAAATATCACTTGCCGCATATCCTCCGGCATCAGCACCCATATCAACAGGGGTGTTTCCGGCCAAGGTACGGTCGTCGCCCTCAAAATCCACAGTAATTGTACCTGCCAACGATGGGTCGCCAGACCCTTCTGCCGGAGTTGTGCCTTGCAGTTTTAAACTAAATGCTGTTGCAGCACCGGTTGCATTTACAAAGTTTGGGCTTCCAATACCTGAATTGGCATCTTGTCCAAAGGCGCGTAAAGCCTGGTAGGTTGTATAGTTTGTGCCTCCATAATTTGCAATTTGCCCACCCGATGCAATGGTTGCCTGGTATAAATTATAGTTACTTGTATGGCCGGCAATGGTTGGTACATGCATAGCATAATGTACAGCAGTTCCAGATGAATTAATGCGGCTATTAGAAAAGATGTTGTTACGCACACTATGAGTACCCGATGCGGCTGAACGATAATACGCAGCCGTAGTAGCAGTAGAGCTTGCAACACTTCCGCCACCAATATAAACAGAGTTGTGGTATACATTGGTTGTTCCTAAAGAGCCAATATCCATACCCCTTATTATCATATTGGATGTAAGTGCTGTTCCGCTACTGTCAATACCCAAGCGGATGATATTGTTGTTGATATTCGTAGTCGTGGCTAAAACCCCCGTTGTTAATATACCGGTTGTAATAGAAGAAGCAGAGCTTGATGCTGTTCTAAAGCTATTTATAATATTGCCCGAAATAGAGTTTGCAGCATTTGTTCCAACAAAGCTTATTCCGCTTAATACTACAGCAATTGTTGTGTTTGTAGAGTTTAGTGATTTTATTAAGTTGTTTGAAATGTTGAAAGTGCCTGTAGTTGCTGTATTTTGAATACCGACAATAGTGTTAGAGGTTGCGGTGCTTCCTGAGCTTATGCGGTAGATTTTATTACGTAAAATATTAATTGTTCCTGTAGATGTGTTTGCAATTGCAATGGCTGTTCCTGTTGATGTAACTGCGTGGTTAATATTGCCAACAAGGTTATCGGTAACATTAACGTTGCCGGTGCCGCCAATTTGAATACCCCTAAACGTGTTGGTTGTTCCCGTCATGCCAATAGAGTTGGCAGTTGTTGCATGGCCAATAATATTTCCGGTGCCTGCGCCATTTCCAATACTCATGCTTCCGCCAACAATGTTGATGCCTATAAAGCTTCCGGTAGAAGTAAAGTTTTGAATAATATTATTAGTAATTGTTGAGGGTGTTGTTGTGCCAAGAGTAAGGTTTATACCGTTAAAAGCACCAACGCTCCATGCAGATCCACCGCAATTTATAGCTGTTCCACCAATTTTGTTGTTATCTATTAAGAAGTTGTTAGATGTGGCAGATGTAATATTTATACCGGCAGTTGCTGTAGTTGTGCCCGAGAAAATATTGTTATTTGTAATTATCCAGTTATTGCCATTACCTGTATTGGTAATATCTATAGCATATGTTGTAAAGTTGCTGAAGTCGTTGTTGGAGATAGTTATGTTGTCGTTAGCTACAGCAGCACTTAAGCCAAGTGAATAAAATAATCGGGTAGGATTTAAACTACCGTTTCTGGTAATATTACAATTTGATATTACAATATTGTCATTCCCTGTTGATACACCAGGAGAAATTAATACTACGCCTTGTGTTGTCTGTGTATTAGAGCCAATAACAGAAAGATATCTAAGCGTATCATTTTGACTGTCATTTGTAAATGTAATAGTTGGCCCAACACTAGCAGCTAAAGTGTTTTTTAGAGACCATTCAGAACTACCAGAACCTCCTGGCCTACCGTCAAATATTATTCTATCTGCGCCGTTAATTAAAATCAAAGAAGTTAAAGAACCAACCGGCACACCCGAAGTCTCCCGTCCTGTAACGCCGGCGCCTGGGCGAATGGTGATATTCCATGGGCCGCCGGAGTATGTTAGGGGGTTAAATGTTATTGGAAAAGACTCCGGATTGGTTACATTGCTTACCGTTCCGTCATAGTCACTCAGAAGTTCAAAAGTTAAATTAGCACAAACTATAGAACCGTTAAGAGCAGCAGCAACGTCGGTCAGGTTTTTAAAATCACCCGACGCCCCAACGGTATAGCCCGGACCACTAATACAACCCTTTTCGCCAATCTTAAAAAAGCCTAAAGAGAGAGGTACTGTAGTAGCTGTTTTAATAGTAGAGGCAGAAACCAATGTGCCGCCCAAAGACATATAACTTCCCGTTTGCGATGTTGAATAACCGACAGCATTTGCAGTGGTTATCGTCATGTCCGGGTCTGTAAATTGAATAGTTCCAGCCGAGGTCAAAGAACCGGATAACACATCGGCTTCCCAGTAACGCGGAGGGTTGGGAACAGAACTAAAGCCAATTCCATTGGTGCCTCCGGCAGTGGTATTAAACACCTTGGCAACCACAACGGCTGTTGCACCTGTTTTAGGGTCAATTATTTCCAAAGGAGTATAATCGCCACCTGTGCCAACAGGAAAAACAAAGGTGCCGGTTGTTACAAACGCACCATTAAACTGCCTTGCAACAGGGCCATTTACATAATTAGATGAAGAAGCCCCGGTAACTGTTCCCAAAGCACCTGAGGCGGTGTAGATAGTTAGCAGGTTAGTGTTATCGGTATTAAGAATTCCGCTTATTAAGTCTAAACCTCCTATCAAAGCAGGTCCTGTTAGTGTAACGCCATTTGCATTATTTATTTTTAAACGAACATAGGGAGAGCCGGTTGAATTGCCCAAAGAAATTGTTTGTGCAGAGGAGGTTCCGTTTAATTCGAGTGTACCACTTGCGCTCAATGCCGTTATTGATCCTCCATTAGAATAAGTGTCATAAACACTCATAGTTAGCGAGTTAACATCAAGTATAGCCCCGCTTAAAATACTTAAATTGTTAACCTGAACCGAACTTCCGGTTAATCTGGTTAAGCTTGTTCCGGTATTTGCCACCTCAAAGTTGTATACTTTTCCGCCAACAAGTCGGGCAGTTGTAAGGGCTACAGTTTGTTGCAGAGATCCGGACCCGATAAATTTAAGCGTAGAAGAAGCGTTACTTGAGGCATCTAACAAACTGGTTGTAGTTAGAAATGTGATAGGGTTTGAAGAGGCAAAACTTAATGTATAGCCTGCAACATCAAGCGTATTATTTCCTGCAACAGACAGTGTGTTCATTACCGTAGTATTGCCATCTAATGGGTCAACTACCGCTGAGGCTCCTGCGCCTAAAGATAAGTTACCATAAACAGGCAGGCTTGATACAACGCGGGCTGCGGTTGAATTATAATTTACGGTACTGTTTGTTGCATGAAAAACATAGTTTTGAAACAATGGCATACCACTAGTGCTGCCAGGATTGTAGGTAAGTGTAAATGCAGAAACCGAACCTGTTGGCCCAATTGAAAAAGTACCACTACCGCTGCCCGGTCCTACAATCTCAAATCCTCCATCGGCAAGAGTACCAATAGTTATTTCTAATGAGTTTACTGTGGTTGTTGCTTGCAACGTTTTAGTAAATGCCCCGCCCGATACAATTAACTTACCATATGTAGTGGTTGGCGATGTGGGAATTAACAAGTTTGCAGCACAGCCATATTCAAAACCGCCGCTAGTGTTAAAAGTATAAGAGCCATAGCCAACAGGGAAAAAATTGCCGGTTGTTTTAATGGTTTCATAAACAGCGCCGTCAGCAACAGTAAAAGTTCCGCCACTTAGTGTGGCGGTGGCAGCAGCAGCGTCTGTCATATAACCTGCAGTTACAGTTAAATTGCCGTTAATTAAAATGTTTGCGGCGTACGCGGCACCTGTTGCGGCGGTGCCCCCCGGTTTGTTAACCTCTAAATGATAATATGTGGTGGCTTTAATTGTTTGAGCTGCAGCGCCTGTGTAAACAACTGTATTGGGAGTATTGGCAGTGCAGTTGAGGCTTGTTATTGCTGATGTTCCGCCAATATTCAATAGGGTGTTTGCTCCCATGGTTAGGGTGCCTGCGCCGGCAAGGGCTGTGCCTACAGTTAATGTTGGAATGTTATTGGTTAATGTCCCGGTAACGGTCATAGACGGGATGCTTATTGAAGATAAGCTTCCCCAAAGGGTTTTTGTAGCGCCGCTAAAGGTGTGCACCCCAGTTAATGCAGTATATGTGCCATTAATGGTAAGGTTTCCTGCCATGTTTACAACGGCAGCCCCAACTTCTGTCCAGGTTCCATCAATTGTAATATCGCCGGTAAATGCTTTGGTACCTGTGCTGTGTGTAATGGTAGAGCCTGTTGGTATAGTTGTAGTTCCGCTTACAGTTAGGGCTTGTGCAGCAGTGGCAAAAGTTCCCGCTGTAACGTTAAGGTTGCCATTTACGACAACAGCTCCTGCCGATGTTGCTGTTTGACCGCTTTTATTAATAGTTAGATTTAAATACGTTGCGGCCTTAACACTTTGAGCTGCTGTGGTATTATTATAAATAACAGTGTTGCCTGCTGCTGCTGCTGTTAGTGTTGTTGGCCCTGCTGCTGTTGTTGTCCAGTATAAAGTCGCATTGGCGCCTTGGGTAAACCCCCCGGTGCCGCCAAAAGTAGCGCCACTAATTGTTGCGGTTCCATTGTTTATAAAGGTTCCGGGAGTGGTTATTGATAGGTTAGATGTGTTTGTATAAGTGCCGGTTGCTGAATTAGTAAATGCACTAGCAGTAGAAGTTGAATGCGTTCCGTTTACAGTAAATGATGCATTGTTTGTTAGCGCAGCAGTGTTTGTAAAGGTTGTTGTTGTTAGTGTTGCATTGTTTATTTTGGCGGCACTTACTGTTAATGAGCCAAAGGTAAATGTGCCATTAATTGTAGCGCTGGCTGTGGTGCCAAGTGTGTAAACACCCGTTCCTGAAGTAAAAGTTCCGTTGTTGGTAATGTTGTTGCTAAAAGTAATGGCAGAGTTACCGCTGTTGTTCCACGTTCCATTATTAGTAAAAGCCCCGGTAAAAGTTTTAACACCGGCCGTGCCTGTAATTTGCAATGTGCCATTGGTTGCAATATTGGTGGCTCCGGTAATAGTTATTGCAAAAGCGCCCACATTTAATTGTGCTGTGCCACTTACTCCCTGCCCCACAGTAAGGGAACTAATGGCCGCTGTTGGTGCCGCGGTTACTGTTATTGTGTGGCCGTCCTGAATGGTTACGTTTCCATTATTAGCAGTAGCGCCGGGCAGCACTGTTGCAGCTACCCAAGTTGAACCATTATAACGCTCCCAGCTAGCCAATGCGTTCCAGTTGCCGGTAGCAACCACAGAACGAAAATCATTAGTTACTTGTGAATGACAAAAAGAAGCAAAGAACAGTGCGAGCAATAAAAAGAATATTTTTTTCATATATAAATAACCTTACAATAATCTTCAGTTTAAAAAATAGCACGTGAAAGTACGTAAAATAGTTGAATTGTACAACTACCAAGGGGTTGGGCGTTGTTCATCTGCCTTTTTTGTATATGCAAATGCCGGCCATGTTTGTTTATAAAACATTGACAATCAGCAACTCTTTGTTCAGACATTGATTTGTTCTCTGTTTTAATGTTATACTAAGTTTGTCAATTTGTTGTTCGCTTTATTAGGGCTGATTGCCATTAGTTGTAGCAAACACAGGGTACTAACAAAAGATTAAATATTTGGTTGTACCTTTGCCCGCTTATGGCATCTATACGTTTAGAAAAAATAGAACGGCTGCTGCAAAAAGAACTTTCGCAGGTGTTTCAGCAACTAAGCCGCAACCTTTTTGGTGGCGCGCTTATTACTGTTACCCAGGTGCGCATTAGTCCCGACCTTGGCGTAGCAAAGGTTTACCTTAGCCTATATCTTACTGCCGACAAGAAAAAGCTGATAGATACTGTTACAGAACATAAAAATGAAATAAGAAAAGAGCTTGGACTAAGAGTTGGTAAGCAAATGAGGGTAACGCCTTATATGACCTTCTTTTTAGACGACTCTTTAGATTACCTTGAAAACATTGAACGACTGCTAAAATAAACAT
>JBIPNX010000482.1:0-8128 GCA_044378145.1 Flavobacteriales bacterium
CTGCAATATTGAAACCGACTCTGATGTCGGAATCAATGAACTGGCGGATGCTTTCGGTTGCAAGAAGATTGAGGCGGTGAAATTACTACCAACGCTATACGTGCTGGAGGAAAAAGGGCTTCTTATGTCTGCCGATACAACTATTGGAAGACGTTCGGTAAAGCAGCAGTATTCCTCTAATCTCCGTTTCTGGGTGGCCAACCCCTATTTTAACCTTGTAGTATTAGGTAGGACCCAAGAGGAACTTGTGTTTCCTGATGAGATTCAGTTCCTAGAGTACATCTATGAACTCGGCACCCAGCTGAAGAGTTTTCGAATAAGCCAAAACTTCCTGTTTTCGGAGATAGAAAATGTCATGGAGACGAACAAGGAGCTCTCTATAGTAAAGGAGTTCCGAGCTATAGATCTATCCAAGGAAGAACTAATTGTATTGCTACTGGCGATGTTCTCGCACGTTCAAGAGAAGGGACTTAATTTGGATGAGTTAGGACTGATGGCACAACGGAAGATCCGTGAAAAGGTGAAACTGAAAACCGAGCTCCGAAATGGCTCAGTAAGATTGATCAAAGAAAAGTTCCTGCGCTTGGTGAACGAGGAATTCTTTGACGAAACGCGGGTTCTGTTAGACGTTAAGGGAAGAGAATTACTCAATAGGATAGAACCCGGACTTGGCTCTGAACTGAAGCCCACGTTCAACGGTTTCGAATTATTAAAGCTGATACTACCCGAAGCAACTAGACCTGTAGCGCTCGTTTATGGATCGGAGCTGCAATTAAACTACGAACGACTCTTGAAGCTCTGCTCAACCCAAACCTTCCATTCAATTCATCAACGTCTAACAGAAAAAGGAATGAAGGGAGGCCTAACGGTATTGCTTAGCGGCCCTCCTGGAACGGGCAAAACGGAAATGGTCAAGCAGCTTGCGCGAAGGAATGGGCTTCCTTTGGTTCAAGTTGAGATGAGTGCCATTAAAGGTGGGATGGTTGGAGATTCTGAGAAAAACATTCGAAGCATTTTTCAGCAATACGGCCAGATCAAAACATCAGAAAAAGAAACCCCTATCTTGTTGTTGAACGAGGCGGATGCTCTTTTAGGAAAACGAAATCCGAATCTCGGAACTAGCAACCAAGCGGTAATGCAGATGCTCAATACCATGCAGAATATCTTGTTGCAAGAGATGGAGGACTTTGACGGAATACTGATTGCCACAACCAATAACGAGCAAGCTTTTGACCCAGCCTTTTCTAGACGATTCCTGCATAAGATGACAATTGGCTTGCCAGATGCCCAAACACGCGAAATACTGTGGCAAAAAAAGTTTCCGATGCTGACATCGAAAGAGGTGCAGGAACTTGCCGACTACGCGATTACCGGAGCCGAAATTGAAAACATCGCTATCCGAATGATGCAATTGGAAATATTGGAAGGCACAGAGCCATCACTATCCACCATCTTGCAACTGATCAATACTGAAACATCTCACCGCCATGGAAAGACCATGGGGTTTAAAATGAGTGCTTAACCATTAATAGTAAACAATGCCTTTTCCACATAAATTCCAAGACCACAATTTTGAGAACGGATTTTACACCCAACACTCCATATTAAGGACAAACAAATATGACCCTCAGGTTATGATTGTTGGAACTCACAACCATAGCTGGAGTTGGAATACCTCTGACTTTTATTACGGAAGAGGAGGTTTTATGTGGCCGATACTCGCCAATATATTTATTCATGGTGAAAACGTCCTAACTCAAAAAAGGACGATTAACAATAACCATCCAACATGGGACCAGATATTTACTATTTGCGAAAAAGGGAAGATTTCTTTTGCCGATATAGTTGCAGGCCTAAAACCGGAAGTTGAAGCAAATGAAGTTCCGGAGAACCGGTACGTCAATGTAAGCCACAACGACAGCGAAATTGTTTGGGAATCATATAAAGATGGCCCTCTAGATTTAATGGGAGAAAGGGGATGGCTCGAAGATAATGTCGATGAGATTATCAAATTCATAAACGAAAACACCTCCATAAAACACGTTTATTTCACTTTTAAGTCTGGTGGCTGGGTTGTGCAAAAGCTAAATGAAATTATTGAAGGGGTCAGACCGGGAGTGACTTGTTGTTCCATATTCACGCCCACCGCAAATGGTTTCTTGGAAAACCTAGACCCACCATTTGAAGAACGGCCTTGGTCACTAGCCCATTGTTGGGTTTGGAACGGTATAAATACGATCGAGTATCCCATCATGAAACCGGACTTTGGACACCTAGACCATAATTGGTTGATTTCTAAAGGTGTGGACCCAAATAACTTTTAAACAGTCTTTGATGAAAAGCTTTTGGACACAAACAAACGTGCTTAATATGGACGAATACGATTTCGACACCGGCTCGGATTTGCACGGACTAGAGCACACCCAAAGGGTGATGCATTTGGTAAAACATTTGGGAGAAAAGAACAGCGTTTCAGATGCGGTATTCGCGCAAGCATATTGCGCTGCAATTATCCATGATATGGCGCGCACGCATGATGGAAATTGTGAGATGCACGGCCAGTGGGCAGTAGAAAGAAAACTACCAATCTGGAAAGAACAGTTTTTGGCTTGGGGTCTTGTAGAAGAACAACTGGAGCACGTTGCTTTTGCGGTGCACTGGCATTGTAAAGACCGAAGGGACTTTCCAGAATCACCGAGCTTGCCAACGTTGCACCTTTTACAGGATGCAGATGCTTTGGACCGGGTTCGGTTCGGTGGTCCCGAGCATATTCGGTTAGATTACTTGCACCTACCGCATTCGGAAGCCGAAATCCCGTATGCTGAAAGGCTGTTTTGGAATACTTAAAATGTAAAAGTTGAACCTGAGTGAAATCTGGCCTAATTCAGATTTATTCGAATAAATGTGGATTCAAACGGAATAATTCGAATACAGGTGGGTATTAATTCGGATTTAGACGGATACAGGCAAAATCAGGTACATTTCAGCAAAGAAAACGCAATGAAGAAAGTGGTATATGTAGACATGGATAATGTATTGGTGGATTTTCAGTCTGGGATAGATGCGATAAGTCCAGAACTTCGGATTCAGTACGCTGGTAACCTAGACGAAGTATCAGGCATTTTCAGCCTCATGAAACCTACAGAAAACGCGATTGAATCATACCATTGGATTGCAGAGCATTTTGACGCCTACATTCTATCCACAGCACCGTGGTTAAACCCATCGGCTTGGTTGGACAAGCTTGCTTGGGTTAAAAAACACCTAGGCGAACCAGCTCACAAAAGACTAATTCTGTCTCATCATAAGAACCTCTTGAAAGGAGACTATATCATTGATGACCGCACTGCGAGAGGCGTTGACAAGTTTGAAGGTTTTCACATTCATTTTGGGCCAGAAGGTGATTTTAAGAACTGGTTTGATGTGACAAGCTTTCTTAAAAAAAGAGAAGGTATTGTAGGCTGAGCCGGATTACCGCAATTCGAATTTGCCAATTGAGGAACGTGCAATAAACGTGCACTTGCTGAGTTTAGATTTATAGCATGAAGACCTCAATCTCTACTTTACTTATCCTAGTTTTTTCTTTGTGCTGGTTGATGGCTCAACCAGCAAGACCGCTAAATGTGGCTTTCGTCTCGCAAAGTGAGTTCTCTAGCAACTTGAATTGCTTGAAAGACACTGCAAAATCAACTTATCAAGTCATATCGAGTTACCTACCAGGCGAAATTGATTCCTTGGATATCATACGATCATTTGCAATGGGTATGTGTCCGATGGATGAATGAGGGGTATTTAACCCCACACGGAAAAATGTTTGACATTGGAATCTCTACGCGACAAGCCATTCTGAATATTGAAGCTGGAGAGCCTATCAGAAGTTGTGGAGGCCGTGATTTTGGTTCTAATGGCAATGGCTCTCTGATGAGGATTTTACCTCTGGCTTTTCATATTGCTGACATGCCGATTGATGAAAGATTTCAGCTTACCAAAGACGTTTCTTCAATTACGCACGGGCATATATATTCGGTTGCGGGCTGCTTCATTTACTTGGAAATTACAAGAGAATTGATTCTAGGAAATTCAATGCTAGAGGCGTATGAAATTGGCGCTCGAACGGCCAAGGATTACCTTGATCAAATTGGTAATTATGATGAACTGAACGGGGTTTACGACCGAGTCTTTGATGGTCTCATTCCCAGTTTGGTGGACGATGAAATTAGCAGCAGCGGGTATGTGGTTCATACGCTTGAAGCAGCAATCTGGTGTTTGCTCACAAGTTCTACGTATAAAGAGACCGTCCTGAAAGCGGTGAACCTTGGCGATGATACCGATACCACGGCTGCGGTTGCTGGTGGAATGGCGGTGTTGGTATATGGGGTAAAAGAAATACCACATAGCTGGACTAGAATACTTTATCCAATGAGCTGTACGCTGTAGTTATTATCCTAGCAATTGGGCTTAGATTTTGAAGAATAGAGCTTATCCGCTTGGCTGAACAACTGACTATGGTCGGAAAAGGATCTGTGCAAATCACACCAAGTTATTGATTGTTGCTTAGTGTCAAAGTCATCTAAATCGAACACTTTCAAAGTCTCTAATTTTGGCGAGTATTTTGAGGAGTGCAGCCCCAAAAACAAGATTTTAGGAGTATTGTCTTCAAAAAGCGTATTCGCTTCCGATTTAAAAATAGCCATATCTGCCTTAAAATCATCCAACTGCTTGTTCTTATACCCTTCAGCGGCTTTTGCTTCAATAATAATTAGGTACCCGTCTTGAAACAAGCATAAGTCAAACGTGCGTTTGACTGGAAAGCGAGTTAATGATATTCTTTCTTTTTTATGGTTTATGTATTCACAGTCAATCGGATAATTCTTAATACTGATGCCTTTATGATGCAGTATATCTCTATAAAAGCAGACCTCAAACCCAATCTCCCAATCGTTATTCTCTGGCAGCGGGTTCTTGGGCTCACACTTGTTTTTTATCAGTTTTATGAACTCACCAATATTCTTCTTGCTTAGACTCAGGACTCGATAAAGTTCAGCGCAGTAGAAACGTTCATCGCGAGTAATTTCTGTCCAGCTTTTGCTGTCTGGTAGATAGTTTGTTCCCATTTCTATTTAGTTAATCGGCCATTTCTAAAAACCGACAGAATGCATTGGCCAAACGCATCTGCTTTGGTGTCTTGCATGATAATTCAAAAAGGCTTGGAGACGCAACCATGACCGCAAGACATTGAGCCCTACTGACTGCGACATTAAGTCGGTTCAAGCTGTATAGAAATTCCATTCCTCTTGGTGCTTCTTCTGGAGAACTTGTAGCCATAGAGTAAATAACGACCGGAGCTTGTCTTCCTTGGAACTTGTCCACTGTTCCCACAAGAAGGTCTGGTAGCGCCTTTTTAAGAGCATTAACTTGCGAGTTATAGGGAGCAACAATTAGGATGTCTTCGTTGGTTAATGGGTTTTCGATACCGTCTTTATTTACCCATCTACCATCTAGAAGAAGCTCATCAACAAGGGTCTTTACCTTTTCTACTTCCTCATCGCTTTTACTTTGGTTGCCTTCATGCGGACATTCAACAAATCGCAACCCAGAACCATTCAACTTAGAGTTGCTAATCACCTCTTGTTTCTCGAGCCCGTTGACCGACTTCAGTTTTCCAGCGTAAAAGGTTTCCGACACAAATGCATTAACACTTGGATGCATCCGATATGTGTTTTCAAGAAACAGTCCTTGGTCGTCCCTAATCACTTTATCCTCACTAAGCCAGTATCCAAGCACGGAAACCTCAATCTCTGGGGGATGAACGCCCTGAGTTACGTTTTCCAATTGTTGCGGGTCTCCAAGCAACACCATGGATGATGAGCTATGAGATACTGCCACGGAATCGGCCAATGAAAACTGGCCTCCTTCATCGATAAATAGAACATCAACTTTATCGGCCATTCCTTCTCTAGACCAGAGCCAAGCAGTGCCGCCAACAAGGTCAAAAGAGTTTTCATCTTCTATCTTAGAAGATGTTAATCCCCTCACCCAAGAAGGTAGGTCTTCCAAAGCACCAGAACTTACCTGCTTGATTGCGTTTAATTTGAGCTGATATTTTTCGTCATTAACGTTTCCAACATTATTCATGAGATTCATTATGACCGCATGGCTTTGTGCTGTGATTCCCACTTTCTTGCCGGCTTTTATCAATTCGCAGATCATGTGAGCGGCAGTAAAGGTTTTACCTGTTCCGGGAGGTCCTTGAATGGGTAGAATTGCACCTAAATCGAGATTATTGGCTAAACGAGTTGCGCCATTCAAAATTGATTCGCCAGTTTTTCTAAGGGGCGCTCCGTTGCTTAGGGTTTGATGTCTTAATAAGAGGTTGCGTGCTGCTTGGAAATCTCCTTCACCAATCATTCCCCCATTGGCAATAACCCAGTTTGCAAGGTCTTTGAAGCGATTGATCTGGTCTGGAGTAGGAATGTTTGAAGCCGAAAAAAGACCCACTGAACTTGCTAGTTTATGAATGTAGCCCTCTGCCGTTTTAGTCGTTGCTTTAATATCTAAGAAGTTGTTTTCAAGATCAATATTATATGCCGTAAACTTCCCGTCTTCACCACAGTAGTTTAGGCTTTTGTCTCCTTCAAACAACTGCTTCGGGAATTTCCAGCGATATATCGTTGACCTTTTTTCTGTACCAACTTCCCCGATATATTCGAACGGTCCTGCTAAACCCTTTCTTTCCTCTCGTAGTTCTTCTCCAATCAACTCCTTCATTCTGAAGAATTCCCACCAATAAGATTTGGCTTCTCTCCTGTACCACAGAAGGAGGTCTGCCAATGACTTGATGACTTGCTGCTCATGATTAAGATTCTCATGGTCCTCTGAGAGTAAGGCGATGAGTTGAAGACTTAGTAATTCTAGCTCCTGCAATCCCTCATTAACCTGAGGCTCTATCGGCTCAATGTAAAACCGAGGAACTTCTTCACCAGATTGAATTAACTCTGCCCGCAATTTTTCTAACCAGTGGTGCAAATGCAACGTTGAGTAGCAATCTTCTTCATTGTAACTCTGAACGAGTTTGATCACACCTTCTTCAAGTGGAGTGCCCGAATCTAGAAGCAGCGCTGTTATTTTTCGTGCCTGAGACGCAGCCAATAAGTCTGCTTTTCGTTCAAATTCAAAATGTGCTTCAATTTGCTTTAAGCCGTAGCTTTCAATGGACAGCCTCAATCCATTCTTGACAACTCTGTGCAGGTCCACAAAGACCTCTTTCCTTAAAAGCTCATCCACATCATCCGTGAAGAGATTGTACCGGGTAGATAAGCGCTTCACTACGGTTGTTTCATAATGGCCGAAATGATAAACATGCATCTCAGGAAAAGCCTCTCGCTGTTTCAAAACAAACCGAATGAATACTTCGAAAGCATCCTTTTCTTGACGACTATTCATGGCCCAAGCAGCATGAAATTTAGACTTGTCTGCTTCTCTTGACACCCAACCAAACAAATATTCAAGGCCTTGATCACTTATGTGGGCATCTCCTTCAATGTCGAACCAAACATCCCCGTCATTGGGTTCTGGAAGCCTGCTTAATCCTTGGTTTTCAGTAACAGGCAGAATGAACTCATATTCTGGGTTGTTTGACCGCCTTCCCTTTAGTTGAATTTGGGCTTGTTTATGAATTCTATCCATAGACTCAACTGAACCCCGTTCTAATTTTGGTGGTTTTGGTAGTTCGGCCAATACCGTCAGTGTATGAATATCCGTCTTGTTAAGGTCTTTTCGCTGTAATCTTCCTGTTCCTGCAACTAATTTCAGGTGATCGGTTGAATGCCAGCGCTCCTCGCAATGGCCTCGCCAGTTGCATGTGTGGCAATGGTCTACGGGCTCTGGGGTAATTGCAAGCACGTTACTCGAATCGCCTCTATTGATTTGAAGAAATTTTCGTTTTGCATAATTCAGATAAGCTGTAAAATCTGATGGATTATAGGCGAATCGCTCATCAGTGCCTCCAACAATTGCAATTTCATCTGGCAATCGACCTTGTATTTGGGAAACCAGTTCAGCATAGATGCACAGTTGCATAATTGCCTCGCCTTTTACTTCAGCACTCAGCTTAGTGTCTTCAATTATA
>JBIPNX010000483.1:0-4248 GCA_044378145.1 Flavobacteriales bacterium
GTCACCCAAGTCGGAAGGTGTCTCTACCCGAATAAGAAAATCGGAATATCCATGCCAATTATCATCGGTTAGCGCCCCTTGAAAAATGACATTAGCACCATTTTTCATTGCTTCAATGGTCTGCTTGACCTGAAGCTCGAAGTTCCCCCTAGAGAGCTCCACTATATTTGAATACTCGCTTTTCAACTTCGCCAAATATCTCTCTTCATGCTCATTTCCTTGGTTTTTGAGCAGTTCAGATATGGGGTTGTTAAACACTGGACGAGTAACCAGATTGGCACTTGCAGCCAATTCTAAAGCCCCGAGATGATTACAGGAGAGAAAGTTGGTGAGTTGGGTTGGTGAATTCATCTGCTCAACGAGATTCTCCACAGTTTTTCTGACTCAAACGGAGGTTTAGGTTCATAATTTCGAATGAACTTCAGAACAGCTTCGTCAATCCATTTTGTGCGCTGCTCTTCTCCTTCCAGATGATCGTACCAAGTTTGCCAGTGATTCGTGAATAACAGCGGCCTGAAATTTACCAGCATGCGGGTTTTAAACTGGCCGGACTGAAATGTAGCCGAATCAAGGGCAGAAATAAGACTAGGAACAAGTTCAAGCATCCAGTTATTATAAGTTTCAATCTCAGTTTGAAATGAATCTTTAATGTGTCCAAAGAATAGTTGGTCAAATTCAACCTTACCGTCATTCCAACTAGTTTCGTACCCAGTTAATGGATCTACGAATCTTGGTATTCTGCACATGTTCCATGGCGCGTTGAAAGCTAATGGGTTTTTTGTGGTCTCGCTGAAAACGTGAGAAAATTGGTAATCACAATTTTTGAAACGGTCTTTTTTTGAATTCGAATTACTTGCCAAGACTCGATCGGCACCGTCAATTTTTATCATGGTTTTTCCCGATAAATTCTTCCTGACAGCAGTGTGTTGCTTGCATCGGACATGAATGAAGAAGAGCCCCACGGAAGGTTTTTCAAACTCTTGCTCTGGAGTGTCTGAAGAATAGTAGGAAGGGTTATATCCGTCCTATTCCCACCATACGGCCTGAAATAAAGGAAATCTAACTGTTTTAAATGCTCGACATAGTCAAAACTATTATGCACCATGTAGACCTGTCCAACAGCCCAATTAATAAAATCTGATTCCTCTGTAGTTAGTCCCGTTATTTTATCTGAGTGTGTATTATTCCAGGGCGCGTTGGCTAGGATTTTGAAGCTGTTCTCCATGATCTTGGTTTTCTATTGTTTATTAAGGGTTTCTAAAATCTTCACCATCGCCCAAGTATCCAATCCGCAATAATCCAGTAAATCCTTGCGAGTTTTAGCCACGTCTCCAGTGAATTCTCCTTGGACCATTTGAAGAAAAGTAAGACTGGCAGTTCCGCCATCCCCGATTTCCAAATTTTTGTAGGAAAGTTCAGGTACCAAAGCCGGAAGAACATTCTTTATCGTATATCGACCTTGCATTTCTGGCGTGTAATACAATTTCTGTCTAAAAGGTACCGCTAGATCTACAATTCGGTTGGTTATAGCATCTAATTCATCTTTTAATTGCGGGTAATCCCTACCAAGCTCATTCATCCTAGGTCCTTCAAAAGATTGATTGTAGACAATCACATCCCCTTTAGTTCCCATGTCCTGAATGAGTCTTTTTGCTACAGTAACGCGCAGATTTTCGTCTGTTGGGTCCGCTAGAAACTCCTTATGATTAACGGGTCCATCCTTATACTCTTGAATGTGTACTGAATATTGAAACACTACTTGTTGGTAGGGTCGTGTCTGATTATAAATAGGAACAGCGGGTTGAATGGATTCGAAGTCCATGAAATACAACGGGTAGTTCAACGCATCTGTAAATGCACGAATCCCTTCTTTGTCGATGAATGAATTTCCAGTTCGCTCCGCTTCCACCTGAAATTGCTGTGAGTCGCTTAGTGGGAAGTCTTCTGGAATGTCCTGTATGGTAAGTATTCCTTGATCATACAAACCCCAAGCTTTAGCCCCAGCTCTAGTCAAGTTGAACACCGAATAGTCGGGAACATGCTTCCAACAAGTCCCCATAAAATCGCATGGGTAAGGACTCGTGCAATGACCACCGATGGGAATGTCTGGAATGGCCACTTCATGCAGGCAGGCTTTATTTGCAGCGATGTCCAATTCAATCTGGGACTGCATTTCTATTACTTGGTCAGTGACGTCATCCCAAGTAAATAATGCTTTGATGTCCAGATCACATACACGCACGTATTCACGATTGAAATGAAGCACATTGATGGATTTTAGGTCTAGACCAGAATTGGTCATTACCCAATACTGAAGTGCAGCGTCCTGAACGTGTGTTTCCTTGGTGTCGTTGGTAGACTTAACCTCATAAGCATGCCACCCATCTGACTTCTTAACAAGAATGTCTAGAGCTACAAGAACTTGTTCACACTGAAATGCGGCTTCGTAAATCACTGTTTTACCAGTTTGAATGGCGTTGGCGGTTTGGGCCATGCTCGGCCCGAAATCGTAATAGCTTTCAGGTGTACAATCCACTCCCTCAGGAAACAGCTGCTGGGCTAACTCGCCAACGTTTGTGCCAGTGGAAAAGATTGCTTCTTGCTGAGCAGACAGGCCGTCTCGTTCTATTCCGAGCATCTTTCCATTCTTATGCAGGTACAGGCGCTTTTTGCACTGTACCCCATACATGAAAGTTGATTTTGAGAGGATGTGTTTTTCCATGATTATACCTTCAAGGGATTAAGTAAGTCATTTCTTTGTTAAATTGGTTTTCCAGTATTCAATCCGCTCCAAGTCGTGAGTGGTGAAATGGGCTCTGAGATAATCTTCAGCATAACCTGAAATTTCCCTCAGAAGACACTCGAGCAGTCTTGGCCTCAAGTCTTCAAGCACATAAATAATGTCGTAGCTGATATACGGAGGTGCACCGTGAACGGAGCTTTTAAAGCATGTAGGAAAAGTCCCTGTTTCAAGATTCTCGATTAGCGCCTCAAATCCATCTAAAGCAGTCAGATGAAAATCGTCCACATCTGATGCCCCACCTTCAAATTGGTCTTTTGTGGGTTCATCAGAAGTAACGAAGAATACCTCCTTGTCGTCAGAAGTTTTAGAGCGCAAGTAGTACCTGCTGTAGATGTAACGCTCATTGTAGAATCCAAATTTCAGCGATAGCGATAAGGCCGGCTCAGAATCGGAAAGCAGTTTGTTTATCTCCTCGAGAAGTGAGTTTGAAATCGAGAAAAGTTGACTTGAATCACTCATCGTCAAGCTACTTTTTGCAATCCATTTATCGAATTGAGTTTCTCCTCCAGAATGCTTTTGAAGGGAAAAGGCTTCTTGCGGTCCTTTGCCTTAAGTTTGGCGTATTGATTCACAATCAGCGTCATTTCCTTTTTCCTTAATGACCCTTTTCTAAACAACGCTTCTGACATCTTCAAAAGGAGCTCATGCTCAGAACTCAAAACGCTGGCAGCCATTGTTTCAGCCTCTCGCATGTACTCCAGTACCAAGCGGTCCAATTCGCCAGAATTGTCCAATACCCCAATAGGAAAGGGCGAGTTCGATGATTGGATGTATGCCGGACCAATTTCGAACCCAGAAAATCCTAGCATGTGCCGAACTCTGGCAGTGGCATGCTCCAAATCGCTTGAAGAGCCATTGGTTAGGTTGTCTTCACCATAAATCAGTTTTTCGGCCACGTATCCGCCAAGACTGAATGCGGTCAGTCGAATCAAGCGGTCACGTTGCGTTAGGGTTTCCGATTGAGTTCTCACCACAAAACCACCCATACCCGAAGCCGATGTGACAGAGACCGCAGCATCTGGAACATCATCTAAAAGTAAAGCAGCGCATACGACATGACCCGCCTCATGAACAGAGGTTAAAGCCTGGGCATCATTGAAAGTGCGCTTGCGCTGAGAAGCAAGGTTAAGTGTCGGTGAGATGGCAACGACTCCAAGGTTCACTTCTTTTTCGTGGTAATCAGCGAAAAGCCTTCCTCTGCTGCACTTTAATGAGATTGAATCGGCATCAGGAAAAGAGATAAGAAGATGCTCAATCGTTGTGGCAAGATTACTTCGCAGGAGTTGGTCAATTGTCGTATTCACCGGGCGAAATCCCTGGGTCGGATATACTGGACTTGCAACAAAAAAGTGGACAGTGGATTAAGTCATGCTGCAATTTTTCGGGTTTGTAATTGATTCGAGTATTCCAATGGTGTCATGTAATTAAGTGTCGAGTGCCTTCTT
>JBIPNX010000505.1:0-3370 GCA_044378145.1 Flavobacteriales bacterium
GGCGTGATTCCCGATCCGGGCATCGGCACGAATGTGCTCGCCTGCCGCTGGGTGGAGGAAACGGTTTGGTATTACCGTCGCACATTCAAGTTGCCCTCTTTGCGCAAAGGCGAACGCGTGTGGTTATTTTTTGAAACGCTGGATCTGGCGGCCAAAATTTACCTCAACGGCGTGCAGATCGGCACGCATGCGAATGCCTTTCATCCGTGCCGCGTCGAGGCGACCGCCGCGCTGCGAAATGGTGAAAACGAACTCGTGGTCGAGATAGAGAGCGGCATTTACCACGCGATGACGCGCTCGTCTGAAGGCTATGGACTGCGCCTCAATCACCGCCAGACGAAATCAAACTGGCTGCGCAAAACCCAGAGCGAGTTCGGATGGGATTGGTCGCCGCGCCTCGTCAATGTCGGCATCCCGGGCGGCGTGCGTTTGGAAGTCTGCTCGGGCATCCGCTGGGAGAACGCGGTATTGATCCCCGACCTTTCCGCCGATCTGAGCCAGGGAAGCGTCACGGCACGAGTCTTTGCGGAGAACTTGAGCGACAAGCCAACGCGCGGCGAGTTGCTGCTCAGACTTGGAAAATCCAATGCCCCCTTGCGTGTGCCGGTGCTGCTTCAACCGGGCATGAACAAACTCGAAGCCGTGCTTCCGGTGGCCAATCCCAAACTCTGGTGGCCTGTCGGGCATGGAAAACAAAACCGCAGCGAAGCCACGGTCGAGCTCGTGGTCGGTGGCAAAACCGAAGGAAGCCTGACCCGCAAGATCGGCTTTCGCCATGTGCGCGTGAATCAGGAAAAACATCCCGAGCGCGGGCGCTATTTCATTATCGAGATCAATGGCAAACCGATCTTCTGCAAGGGCGGCAACTATGTTCCAGCGGACCTCATCCTCAGCCGCATTGGCCGCCAGCGTCATGTCGCCCTCATCGATCGGGCATTGGAGGCGAACTGCAATTTCCTGCGCGTGTGGGGCGGCGGTGTATACGAGAGCGACGACTTCTACGATCTCTGCGACGAGAAGGGCATCATGGTCTGGCAGGATTTCATCTTTGCCTGCGGCAAGTATCCCGCGACTGACGAGGCGTTCCTGGCCGATGTCACGCAGGAAGCAAGGCACCAGGTGCGCCGGCTCGCGCACCACCCGAGCCTCGTCGCATGGTGCGGCAACAATGAGATCGAGTGGGGAAACTGGGAGTGGGACTACGAGAAGGGCGTGGCCTTTCCCGATTACGCGCTCTACCATCTCGTGCTGCCGCGATTGATAAAGGAAGAGGATCCGGGCCGGTATTATCAACCGAGTTCGCCATTCTCACCCGACGGAGAATCGCCAAACGCCGACCATCTCGGCGACCAGCACCCGTGGAGCCTTGGTTTTCGTGACAATGATTTTCGCAAATACCGCGACATGATTTGCCGCTTCCCGAACGAAGGCGGCATCCTCGGGCCGAACAATCTTCTGGCGACCCGCGAATGCTTTGGCGATGCGCCGGCCAAGATCGGCACATTCCCTTGGGAGCTTCACGACAACGCGGTGACCTCGTGGGACAACATCCCCGCCTATGCGCCGGACCTCATGTTCAAACAATGGCTCAGCAAATCGATCGGCAGCATGTCGCTCGAAGACTATGTTTATTGGGGCGGCGTGCTTCAGGGCGTGGGCCTCTCCGAATACATCAAAAATTTCCGCCGCCGCATGTTCGACAGCTCAGCAGCCGTCTTCTGGATGTTCAACGACATGTGGCCCTGCACGCGCAGTTGGACGATTGTCGATTGGAAGCAACGCCGCAATCCCGCCTTCTGGCCGGTGCGCCGCGCCTTCGCGCCCGTCACCGTCGTGGTGACCCGCGAGGAAAAAAGCGTGAAAGTTTACGGTATTAACGAAAGCGACGATACCACCGCGACACTCCGCTTCGGCCTGATGGCATTGAGTGGAAAATACCCGCTCGATGAGCGCAAAGCCGTCACGCTCTCCGCCAATGCGAGCACGGTGATCGCCGAGTTCCCCGCCGCTCAGTGGGACAAGCTCGGCATCAAGACACATGTGGCCTTTGCCGTGCTCGCTAACGAGGAAGCTGAGATCGCACGCGATTGCCTCATCCTGCCGCTCTTCCGCGAAATGAAATGGCCGAAGGCCAAGGTGAGTGTCACTTGCAGAGGCGGCAAGGCCATCTTCACCAGCAACACCTTCGCCTGGCGCGTCTGCCTCGACCTCGATGGAGAACAACCGCTGGCCGACAACTTCTTCGACATCTATCCCGGTATTCCCACCGAGCTGCCTTGGCCCGAGAAATTCGGCAAACCGAAAATCCTCTCCATGGGGTGAAAAGGGACTGCTCCCCGCGAAAACAGCCCAAGTCACGCCTTGCGCGTGCACGACCGAGACGCTCAAGCTCCCTTCGCACGCCGATTCTCTCCGACCCGTAGGGCGGCTGAAAAATGGGTCATGCCGGAGGTTGACTCCGTTGGGATGTCTCAAACTGCACTATAGCTCGAGATCCGGTCGGGTTAATTGACCTGCCAAATAGAGCGGGAGAAAGCGGAGCCGTTGCTCTGTCAGCCTTGCGGGCAGGCGGGCAGAAAGAATGACTCCCGTGGGGCAGTTTGGATAATTCTTCAAAAAAAGATGCAGGCTTCGCAGGGAGCCGGCCTCGCCGGATTTGACTTCGACGGGGTGAATTTTCCCGGCCCTGACGGCGAGGTAGTCAACCTCGGCGCTGCTGCCCCGTGCATCGCGTGCCCAATAGAACAATTCGCCCTCGCCCGAGGCCAACATCTCCTGAGCGACGAATTGTTCCGCCAGTTTCCCCCGATAAAGTGAAAGCAGATCGCCCGGCTCCAGAGCCGACTCCACCGGCAAGCGGCAGGCTCGTTGCATCAGGCCGATGTCGAGCAGCGCCGCTTTGAATTTGACCGGATTTGCCGTCGCGCCCAGCGGAAGTCCTGATGGATCGCAGGCTGGAATCCGCTGCAGTAGTCGGGCCTTGCACAGAAGATCGAACGCTTTGCGATTGGTCGGCCCCGAGTGGCTTCCATCCAAATTGGTGTATTTGAGCTGTTCGCCGACGCTTCTTGCCGCATTTTGAAGCACTACATCCAAACAATCCGGCGCCACCCTTGGCGTGTATTTGGAAAAATCATCCCGCAGGGACTGCAGAATTTCCTCCTGCACACGGGCGGCCTCCCGCATCGAGCCTGTGTCCCGCCACAACTTGACCGCCTCGGGCATGCCACCCACGAAAAAATAATTCCGCAGCTCTTGCAAAATCTGCCCGTGGGATGAGTTGTCGATCGATTCCGGCTTTTCCAGCAATGCCTCGGCCATGGCCTCCTTACCCACAGCGAGAAGATACTCCTGAAAATTCATCGGCCCG
>JBIPNX010000327.1:0-3364 GCA_044378145.1 Flavobacteriales bacterium
ATTTAGGTGCTTTATATGGTGGAACTTATACCTTTGCGTTATGAAACTGCAACTTATACCAAGGGACATATTAACCGTAAGCCTTATATTATTTGCTGTTATTGATATTGTAGGCTCTTTACCTGCCATACTATCCATTAAAAAGAAAGTAGGTTCTATTAATGCAGAAAGAGCATCAATATGGGCATTCATTATTATGATGGTGTTCCTGTTTGTCGGTGAGAGTATATTAGAATTTCTGGGCTTAGACCTTAAATCGTTTGCTATTGCAGGTTCTATTGTATTGTTTTTACTGGCTATAGAAATGCTGCTGGGCATAAAACTTTACCACGACGAGATGCCCGCAACAGCATCGGTAGTGCCTATTGCTTTTCCTTTAATTGCCGGTGCGGGTACTATGACTACCCTCCTATCCTTACGCTCTGAATACCGCATAGAAAATGTTATCGCTGCCATTATCATCAATATTATACTGGTGTATTTATGCCTGCGTAACCTAAAGTATATTGAGAAACTACTGGGCGAAGGCGGGCTTAGTATACTGCGTAAAGTATTCAGTTTTATACTACTGGCCATAGCCATAAAACTATTCAGAACAAATGTTGGCTTCTAATTTGCTATAATTGCATAAACACACTGAAATGAAAAAGTACCTAACACTATCATTGGCCATTGCATTATTTGCAGCCTGCGGCCCTAAAACTGAAACTAACGGAAGTGCAACTTCTGATACAAATAAAACAGCACCGACACCTGCCGACTCTGGTAAAACAGCAGTAAATATGCCGGTAGATACTCCAAAAGTTGATGCCCCTGAGGCTAAAGCACCCGAAACTAAAACGGATAAGACCGATAAAACAGAACCTGTAAAACCTGTGGATAAAAATGAGCGTATTACCATTAACGGTAAGTGGACATTGACCTTACTTAACGGCAAAAAAGTAGGCGATAAGGAATTTACCAATGGCCTTGCTACACTGGATATTAATACTGTAGATAATACAGGAAGCGGCTTTGGTGGTTGCAACCGCTTTAATGGTTCGCTTACTATTTTTGATGGTAAAAAAATTAAAATAGAAAAGGTAATTTCTACCAAAATGTTTTGCGAAGGAGTGCCTGAAAATGAATACATGACTGCCCTACGCAGCGCTACCAATTTTTCTGTAGTTGATGGTAAATTGCAGCTAAAAGACAATAGCAAAAAAGTGATTGCTGTGTTTGTAAGGGGTGTTAAATAAGACCTGTTAATTTTTTAACTGATAAATTTTAAAAAGGGGCATGTTTATGCCCCTTTTTAATTTATACTTTTATAGCTGAAAAACTTATACTATGAAGAAGTTACTTTTATCGCTTACACTATTCAGCTCATTATTGCTTTTTACAGGCTGCCCTTTTAGCTCTGATATCCCTATCGATACTCCATCGGTAAGGGTAAACGAAAAACTAATCGGCACCTGGGAACTGCGCAGCAACTCAGAGTCTAACTACGTGGTAACTAAAACCGATAACTTTACTTATAAGTTTGAAAAGCACTCTAAAAACAACAGCGATGTAACTAACTACTTTGCCTATATGAGCAACGTTAGTGGCGTACAATACCTTAACCTTTGGGAAGAATCATCGTCAGACAAAAAGACCTATTACTTTTATAAGTTTGAAACCATAAACGATGCTATGGTTAAGTTTATCCCTATTACCGAAAACATAGACGAGAAGTTTACCACCTCTACCGAGTTAAAGAACTTTATTGCTAAAAATCAAAATCTGACTTTCTTCTTTGAAAAAGACGAAGACACCTACATCAAAGTAAAATAACTACACCCGTTATAAATGAAAAGCCCCGACGATTAACGTTGGGGCTTTTTTATTCTCTTATAAACGAGGTGTGGTGTTTATTGCCCTCCTAACAGAGTCACTGTTCCCGTTAGTTGTTTAGAGCTGCCATTATTATCCAGGTAGGTAAGTATCCAGTAGTAGACGCTATCTACGGCATCCTGGCCACCAATTTTACCGTCCCACGAAAAGTTAATATCGTCTGATTCGTAGACCTGTAATCCCCAACGGTTAAAAATCACAATATTTACATCAGTAACCAGTCCGCTAATCATGGGAATAAAATTATCGTTAACCCCATCGCCATTAGGCGTAAATACATTCGGTACAAATACCACACTGGTGCATACACTTTGCGATACCTGAATAGAATCGTATTTAACACACGTAGAATCAAACCAAACTGCAACCCAATATAAGCCTGATGAGTCTGCATTGATGGTATACGTTGTATCTCCGGTATTCCATAAGTAATTGGCACCGGGGTTTCCGGCATTAAGCACTACCCCATTGCCTCCCAGGCAAAATATAGTATCGGGCGGGCCAATATCAACCAAAAAATCGGGCGATATAATAACATTTACCGTATCGCAAATAGTACAGTTATTGATAGTGCCACATAACACATATTCTCCTGATGTTGTTACGGTTATGGTTTCTGTAGTATCGCCCGTGCTCCACAGGTGAGAAATACCTTGCGGCGGCACTGTAATATCTAAATTAGCCAGGGTATAGGGTACACCAAAACAGCTAACTGTATCGGGGCCTAAATCAACAAAAAACTCCGGGGCCGATGTAATGGTAAAATCAACAGTATCAACACAACCAACAGAATCAGTAACCACAAGAAAATAACTGCCGGGTCCAAGGCTGTCTTTAATAGCATCGCTGCTGCCATCAAACCAAACATAAGTATATGGCGGCACACCGTTCCATGCCTGCCCTGTATTGGGTGTGGCAGAGCCATCGTTAGCACCAAAGCAACCGGCATCAGTATACAATACGCTCGCTGCTAAAGGAACAATGGGGACACACTCCATAAACGATATATCGTCTAAAGAAAAGTCATTACCACCAAAAGAGGTGTTCTGGTTTACAATACAAATACTAGCTGTTGTATTAGCACCTGAGTTCCAGGTTGTAAAAAACTCAGCCCATTGGCAGGTAGCCAGCGGAGGAGAAAATGTGCTGCCCAGGTTTACACCGTTAATAGAAAACTGAAGCACCGCAGGGTTACCACTAACAACCGATTGTACCCAGGTAGAAAACAGATAATCTGTATTGGGGGTTACGTTTATGGTTTGGCACCATAGGGTAACATTGGTAACCGTAGCACCATTGATAACCATTTGATTTCCACTGCCTGTAGTATGATCTGGGCAGGCGGTAAAATTAGAGTGTATTTGTGTGGGAAGAGCTACAACAGAGTACAACCCTTCAGACATATCGGGCGGTGGAGATTGGTTAAAATACCCATAACTACTTGAAAATCCTGTATTTCCCTGAGTAAAATCCCCATTGCTTACAAGCT
>JBIPNX010000328.1:0-3363 GCA_044378145.1 Flavobacteriales bacterium
GTCGTATGCATCGTACCTGCATATTGAAAAGGTGGGCGAGGAGCGCGACCGTGTTGCCGAAATAATAGGCAGGCATGTTGATACTGTCCGTTGTCATTTCTTACGCTTAAAGTTCCCAACAACATACCGAACCCAACTGTACTTTAATATTTACGACGATTATACGTTGACACATTCGCCACTGCCGGGTTTTAGAGCAGGCCTATGTACCCCTTTCAAGTGGTTTGATATTGAACGTGATACCGAAACAGGCTTAAACCTGCACCCTTCAACTGTAATGGAAGGCACCTTGCGCGATTATATGCAACAATCGCCTACGGAAGCTAACGCAACCATTGCCCAACTTATGAATGAAGTAAAAGCAGTCGGGGGAGAATTTATCTCTATTTGGCATAACGATAGCTTTACTTTAGAGAATACCGAATGGGTTGAGGTTTATGAGAAGATGATTCAATTGGCGAATAAATAAGATAATAAGCGAATATGATAATGAGCGAATGTTTTATTATCTGATTATCTAATTAACTTATTATCTAATTGTATAGTAATTTAGCCTTGTGCATATCCCCAACAAATCAATATTTGCCCCCGGTTCCAAACTGGAGAAAGCGCTGTTTAACAGCCGCAGGGTAAAGTTTGTTTTTTTCGGGAATTACTTTTACGGTTTATGCGCCATAGCCCTGGCAGTTGAGGCAACCGTTCAACAACACTTTACACTCAACCATCCGTTTTTTTACTTCCTGCTTTTTATAGCTACTGTGTTGTATTATACCCGAGCTTACATTAGCGATAGTACAACCGATATAACATCAAACGTACGAGCCAAGTGGTATAGCCAGAATAAGAAACTGGTTATTGTTACGCAGGTAATTTTGGGTGTTGTGTTTATAGTCTACACTATATTTTATTTGCAGCTGATAGGGGCTAACCTGCTTAAAAGCACCCCGCTGGAGTGGTTCTTATATTTGATATTTCCTATAGTAGCTATTGCCTATTATATGTTCGAGAATAAGGCTTTAAGCCCGTTTAGCCTGCGGAATATCGGCTGGTTAAAACCGTTTTTAATAGGGTTGATATGGGCAGGGTTAACTACAGTTTATCCTATACTGGCAAAGGGATTGGAAGATGGGCATAATTTTATAATAACCGAAAGGCTTATCCTGCTAACCCTTAAAAACACTATGTATGTAGGCCTGCTTTGCATCATGTTCGATTTTAAAGACTACCTTATAGATTACCAGCAAAAGCTAAACACATTTATAGTAAGGCTGGGTTTGAGAAAAACAGTGTTTACTATCCTCTTCCCTTTAATATTGCTGGGCTTATCTACATTTATTATTTATGCCCTAAGCCAGGATTTTAGCTTTGGAAAGATACTTTTGAATACCATTCCCTTTGTGTTGCTGGTTATGGTGGCATTATCGCTGCTGCGCCGCAAAAGCATATTCTATTACCTGATAGTGGTAGATGGGCTTATGCTGGTAAAAGGTATTTGCGGTACTATTGCTATGTTGTATTTTTAGATAAGATTATAGTTTATTTGTATAATAATGAGAAAAATATTAGCGGCTATTTTATTCTGTTTTTTAGGGTTTCATTCAATTGCGCAAAAAACCGACGGGTGGCAAATTATTCAACAAAAATGTACGCCTTGCCATAATGGTAAAGGAATTGCCCCTTATAATTTTAATTATATTGATGATGTAAAGAATAACTCCAATACATTACTTTATGTAATTAAAAAAGATATTATGCCTTTATGGTTTGCCAAGCGCGGAGCCAGGCATTTTTATAATGAGAGGCTATTGACATTAAATGAGAAAGATGAGTTGGTTAAATGGTTAGACACACTTACTGTTAAGAGTTTGCCTGATGTTAAGCAGATATATAAACCCTTAAATACCAGGAAAAATAATAATATAAAACCCGATAAAAAAGCGTTTAATTTAACCACCTATCATTTTACTGAATTATCAGACCAGGTATTTGTTAATTATAAAAAATTAGAGCCACCAATTACCGGATTTCTAAAAGGGGCAACCATTACTTATTCCGAGGATAAGGTTGTTCACCATGGTGTAGTTTATGGTATAGACTCTGTAAATAATATTAAAAATCAAATAGATTCTATAACAGGATTTGTGAATGGCAACGGTTTTGGAGATATAACTTTAGGGGTTTATGCCCCCGGTGTGAATTATGCATTGCTGCCCGATGGATTTGGATTTAGAATTGGAAGTGTTAAAGGTTTGTTATACGAAACCCATTTATTACGCAAAACTGAGAACGTTAGTTTAACTGCCAGGGTTGAATTCTATTTGTGCAAAGAACCTGTTGTACGAAATGTGGAAACTATCAATCTGGCTAATTTGGATGATACCGATCCTATATTGCCCAATACCATTAAAACGTACAAAGGCAGCCATCTTCTTGAAGACACTGTTTCTGTTCTAGCACTTATGCCACACATGCATAAATTAGCCGTTAGTTTTAATTCATATGCTGTAACTCCAAATAATGATACAATACCGTTGTTAGATTTGCCTAAATGGAGCTTTGAGTGGCAAACGATATATAGATTGGATACATTGTTGGTTTTACCCAAAAACACAGTAATCCATTATAAAGCAACGTTTGATAATACAACAAACAACCTGGAAAACCCATCCAACCCTCCGGGAACAGTTTGGGTAAACCAGGGATGGTCGACAAAAAATGAAATGTTGATTTTTGGAATTCAGTACACTGATTATTTACCAAAGGATGAAAAATTCAAGCTAAAGTGGGTATCTATTGACGATTGATTAATAATTCCCCTCTCCCTTGGGAGAGGGGTTAGAGAAGAGGTGTTACATACCCTGCTCATCAGCACTTGGGCCGTAGCTTCCCGGTATTGGAATATTTAATAAGCGTAAGAAAACACCCAGCTGTGCGCGGTGGTGTATTGTTTGGGCATAGGCATGTCGGATAGATTCGTACTTAGAATTATCAGCAAGGATAGTATCACCTGCGCGTAGTACCCACCGCTCGTTCAACCTGTTCTCATCGGTTAATTCATCCAATGCCATGCGGCCTGATGCTAAAGCTTTGTTAAATACATCAACCAACTCTGCATTGGTTTTTACAACGGTAGGTACATAAGGTGTAGCGGCAAAGTCAATCCCTCGCTATTAATAGAAAACGCAACCCACTCCGGCATTTCAGCAACGTGGGTAGATAGTTGCATTAGGTTCATGCTTTTTGGGTGCGGCTTCCAGTCCCACTTATCCTCGGGCACAATAGCTAACATTTTACGGGTAATAGCTGATTCGTCTTCCAGCTCTTTCTTTAGTAGTTCAATAATGTTCATATGGTTGTTTTTTA
>JBIPNX010000023.1:0-12316 GCA_044378145.1 Flavobacteriales bacterium
CATAGGGGTATCAGGTTACCCTGAGAAGCATTTTGAAGCTGCCGATATGCAATCGGACATAGCCTTTTTAAAGCAAAAGGTTGATGCAGGTGCCGACTTTGTGGTTACCCAGCTGTTTTACGATAATCAAAAGTATTTTGACTATGTTGAGGCCTGCCGTGCAATGGGCATTAACATACCTATTATACCGGGTTTAAAACCCATTACCACGCTTAAGCAAATAGAGTTGTTACCCAAGGTGTTCTTTATCAACTTCCCAACCGAGTTAAGGGAGCAGCTTGACCGTTGCAAAACCGATACCGATGTTAAAGAAGTTGGCATTGACTGGGGCATTAAACAGGCAAGGGAATTGCTTGCTTACGGTATTCCATCGTTGCACTATTACACCATGGGTAAATCGCAGGCGGTTAGCCGCATTTTACGCGAGGTATTCTAGGTTTTACACTATTGTATATACACACATTTATTTGTGTGGAATAATGTATCTATTTGCATCATTTAAACGTTACTATGTAACACTAACTGATGCAGGCTAAAATCCGCCAAATACCGTTGTATCTTCTATGGTCGCTAATGGCAGGCTTTAGCATGTTTTTGGTATACATTACCCTGCTCTACTATTCAGGCGAAAACATAAACTTTCTTAAAGCAAAACTGATGATGCAGCCCGAAGTGGTACGCAGCTTTGCCTGGAGGTTATCATTCTACATACATATTACCGGAGGGGTTATGGCGTTGGCCACAGGCCCATTTCAGTTTATCTCTTCTATACGCAAACGCAACCTTAATTTACACCGCCTGCTTGGGCGCATATATGTTATAGGCATTTTATTTGTGGGCGCACCTGCGGGATTATACATGGCGTTTTTTGCCAATGGTGGCCCTGTTGCAGGCCTTGGTTTTGCCATGCTATGTATACTGTGGGTAATTACCACCTATAAAGCCGTAATGTATGCACGCAACCGCCAGATAAAAGAGCACCGCCAATGGATGATACGCAGCTTTGCATTAACCTTTGCAGCGGTAACCCTGCGCTTATGGGTGCCTATACTATCAAGGGGGTTAGATGTATCGTACGATGATACCATTATTATTACCGCCTGGCTTAGCTGGGTGCCAAACATTTTAGTTGCTGAACTTATTATGTATAGAAAGAAATTATTTAGCACTGTTTTTGCAGTGAAGAAGTCTACTACCACCTAAACATCAATCAGAATGAAAACCAAACATTTTGTACTATTTGCGGCACTGGTTGCCGTAATTGCCTTAGTGGCATTTGTTGCTCCCGGCCCATCGTTGGCCAACCGGTCTGAAAATTCTTCTGCCTCAATTAAAAATACTGCACATACAACCGAAACCGTTGACTTACCGCAAAGCGTCCGCGATTTGGTAACCAAAGAACTGGTAACCCCTCTACGCAAAAAACATTACGGGTCGGACAAGCCAACAGGCCGCGAGTTTAGCCGTTGCCCCAGCGGTATCCATGCTAATTTTGAAGACCATGATGTGTCTGCCAAAGACGGATACTTTCATGGTTCTATAAACAAATGGGGCGGTTGCGATAGTGATGAGCTATGCAAGTTCAGGGCTAATTCAACCAGCGTACAGGTAGAGACCAAAGACAACGGTTATATAAATGCCTCTGAATGGTTAAACCGTGCCATAGCAAAGCAAGGAGTTAAAGAAATTTAATTGGTTTGTGTTATTTGAAAGCCAAGCTTTTTTAGCTCTTCCCAATAACCGGGAAACGATTTATTTACAACCTCTGCGTTGTCTATTGTAACGCTGTTTACCACCAAAGCCAATGGCGCTAAAGCCATAGCCATACGGTGGTCGTTATAGGTATTAAAATGTAAGTCCCCTGTTTGTGCAAGCGGGGGATTTATTTTTATCCAATCATCGCCAACCTCTACTCCTACTCCAAGTTTTTCTAACTCTGTTTTTAACGCTGCAATGCGGTCTGTTTCTTTTATGCGCAAAGTTTGCAAACCGGTTAGTGTAAACTCTACCCCCGTTGCAGCAGCAGTTGCGGCAATGGTTTGCGCCATATCGGGCATATCAATAAAATCGAATTCTGCTTCTTCCAAATCAATTTCGTCAGCTTTGGTAAGCAGTAAATTGTTTCCCGCCGGCTTTACTTTTATATTGAATACCGACAGGAACAAATCGGCAATACTGCTATCGCCCTGCGACGATACATAAGGCAATGCATCGATAACAATATTGGAATTTTTAGCCAACGCAGCCATTTCAAAAAAGTACGATGCCGCACTCCAGTCGGGTTCTACTTCATAATCATTGGCGACGTAGCCATTGCCTTCAATGTAAATACCTTCGGCATCTTCCAGCACTTCAATCTCCGCACCAAAATATTCCATTATGGTGTGCGTCATTTCTATATAGGAATACGAAAGCGGTTCTCCCTCTAATATAATCCGCAACCCATCATTTAATACAGGCCCAATCATCATTAAGGCCGATATAAATTGGCTACTTATATCGCTGCGAATAGTGACTGTGTTTTTTAAATCGCGGCTGCCTTTTACCGTTACAGGCGGATAGCCTTCTTTCTCTAAATAGTTAATCTCTGCACCCATGCTACGCAAAGCCTCTACCAACGGACCAATAGGCCGTTCTTTCATTCGATTGCTGCCTGTTAAAGTAACCTCATTAGGTTGAGTTGCATAATATGCTAACAGAAAACGCATGGCAGTGCCTGCATCGCCAACATCAGCTACGTTGGTTTTAGATTCCAGTATGCGTTTTAGCACCTGTGTATCTTCGGCTTCGGAGAGGTTATGGATAACGCACGGCTCATCGCACAGCGCTTGTATTATCAACGCGCGATTGCTAAGGCTTTTTGATGCTGGTAATATTATATTACCTCTTACCTCTTTTGTTGGATGCGTTATCTTAATCATTACTCACCAAAAAATTCGTTGCTAAAATTAATAAGGTACAGCCGCTCGCTAGCACGTGTAACTGCAGTGTATAACCAACGCTTAAACTCTATGCCTGTTACATCTTTTGCCGCAAAGCTTTGCTCTACATACACATGGTTCCATTGGCCACCTTGGCTTTTATGGCAGGTAACAGCGTAAGCAAACTTTACTTGCAACGCGTTGTAGTACGGGTTCTTTTTTAACTCAGCCATGCGCTGGTGTTTCCTTGGCAGGTGCTCATACTCCTGCATCAACGCTTCGTATAACATGCCCGAATCCTGGTAACTCAAAGCAGGCGCATCGCTATATAATGCACTAAGCAAAAGTTTTACTTCCATTGCAGGTTCACCGGGGTAATCAATCATGGTTACCGATGCATCAACAAAACGGAAACCATATTTCTCTTCAATGCCACGCACCTTTTCTATTGCCAATATATCGCCATTGGCTATAAAACCCGCTTTAGACGATTCATCTAACCAGTAGTAGTTGTTCTTTACCACCATCAGGTAATCGCCCGCGCAAACCTCTTCAAATTGCTGCATAATAGCAGCGCGTATCCTTCCGTTATAAGCAACGGCCCTTTTATTAGAACGGGTAATAAGCACGGTGCCCTCTACACCATATTTATTATACGAACTTTCTAAATGTTCCTGCAACTCATACCCTTCCACACGCACCACATCTTTAAAACCTGTAAGTTCTATATGTGGAATAGTGGGTTCTTTTTCATGCATGTTAATACGCAGCTGCGTAGCATTAAAAAGTATTCCCGATTCCTTTTGCTGCCTTACTACTTCTGTCAATTCAAAACCGGCAACGCGCATACCGAATAACTGCTTTAAAAAATCGGCACTAAGTGCAGGACTTTGGTCCATACCCACGGGTGGAAGCTGTGCAGTATCGCCACTAAAAATTAAACGACAGTTATGGCCTGTAAAAACATATTCGGCAAGGTCTTCTATCAAACTATTGCTTTCAAAAAAACCATTGTCAATTCCTTTATGCCCTATCATAGATGCCTCATCAACAATAAACACCGTATTGGTATGCATATTGGGCGATAAGGTAAAGCGAATGCCACCGCCTTGTGTACTGGTAGGCTTGTATATTTTTTTGTGGACTGTTAACGCGGGTTGCTCTGCATAATTTGCCAATACTTTTGCCGCGCGGCCGGTAGGTGCCAACAGCACTACTTTGAATTTAAACTGGGGCAGTATGCGAGACAGGGCGGCAATCATGGTTGTTTTACCCGTACCTGCATAACCACGTAAAATAAACACCTCGCTCTCGCCCGAATTTGCAATGTAGGTTGCCAGCATATCTGCCAACTGCGATTGCTGGTTGGTAGGCGTGTAGGGCAACGATTGTAAAAGGGCTTTTGCTAAGGGCTGCATATCTCTTCACAAATGTAAGGCATAAAAAAGTCCCGCCAAGGCGGGACTTCTACACACTGTGCACTATACACTAAGCACTAGTAAGTTATTGTTAACGATGTGTTGAACCTGCGGCCCATGCCTACAAATACCGATGCTGATGTAGCATCAAAATTTTGCCCGAAGGTGGTAAAGCCGTTATTGGTAGCATCGGTTATATATTCTGTATTCAATACATTGAATATGCTACCGCGGATATCAAACTGTACTTTTTTATTCACTTTAAAGCCGTAGCCTAAGTGGATATCAAGTAAACCGTAGTCAGGCATTTTCCAGCTTTGGCGGCCAGCATTTACACCACTAAGTGTAGTTGGGTCAAAGTCTGAATAGTTTTTAGTAAAGTAAGTAAACTGGCCTTTAATGTATAAACGTTTTATAGGCTCATAACGAACACTGCCTGCAGCGGTAATCTGCGCGGCATCGCCCACCTTAACACCTTTGGCATCAAAAAATTTCTTAGTAATAATATTGCCAAAATCATCGGTTACGCGCACCGTGTCGGTCGATGTCCAAATCCAGTCGCCTAAAGAGAACATACCTTCAATGGTCAGGTTTTTACGTGGCTTGTATGCCGCATCAAACTCAATACCCATGTGGCGGGCGTTCATGCCATTGATATTATACGCGTAGTTCTCACCATCAATAGTAATGGTTTGAGCAAAATCTAACGGCTTGTTATACCATACAGTGTAATAGGCGTTTACGTTTGCAGAAAATTTTGGTGATGAGAACATATAACCCAACTCACCGGCAACTACATTTTCGTTTACTGCATTCACAGACTCATCGTTGCCCTTACCTGTTGTATTGATAAATACGTTAGAAAAGCGTGGTGCACGGCTAAAGTAGCCCGTGTTACCGTAGATGCTGCTTTTCTCTGTAAGGTTATAGTTTGCTCCGCCTTTAAGAGTATAGCCGGGGAATATGCGCACAGGCGATTTTTGGAATTCGCCGGTAGCTGTGTCTTTCTTCATAAAGTAGTCTACACGCTGATAGCTTGTAACAACACCCGATGCATTTAAGAACGCACTCCAGTTACCGCCTTTGTATTCTGCAAGGCCAAACAAGCCGCCGTAATTTACAATGCCACCAAAGTTGTAGCTAATCTTGTCGTTATTATCATCGGCAATAAACCCAGGCGCATTTTCATTAGTGCTGCTAAGTGCAGGCGATATTATATCGCCCCCCATAAAGTCGAACACCCTGCGGTATTTCTCGCTTTTGTAGGTACGTAAATCTATACCACCCGATATTGTCCACCCTTCTTTTGGTTTGTAGTTGAATGTAGAAAGTATACCATACCATTGGTGATTGTTAATAGATGCACGTAAAAAGTTAGATGCTATCTGAACAGTATCGCCCTGGTATATATATTGGTTAAATGGGTTGGTAGCATTGTTATTTATAATCTGCTGCATGTCGTAAGTACCTGTAGCATTTACGTTAGGCGTAGCCTGCAAAGCAGTGCCACCGCCTTGTCCGAAAGATGCATAAACGGTATTAGACAAATAGAATTTCTCGTTAGGCGCCCAAGAGTGACGAAGTGAAATAACAGGCTTGTGGAAGAAGTTAATACGTTCGCTCATTACATCGCCATAAACATTGTTACGGTCTTCAGTAACTGTTCCCCAGTTTTGGTTGTAGCGTATGCCGTATTCAGGCACTGTATCTAATTTACCTTCGCTCCAGCCAAGGTCTTTGGCAAGGTCATGACTATAACGTGCTATGGGCTGGCGGAAAGAACGCTGGCCGTGTTGTTGCGGTGCACCAAAACCCGAAAGGCTAAACACGTGGTTACCTACCCTTTTATCAACTTTTAAAAAGTAAAACCACATGCGCGACCATGTACCATCAACATAGCCATCGTTACGTTTGTATGATGTAGCTGCAGTTACAGCCCAGCCGCCTTTTAACTCGCCACTGGTATAGCTAAGCAATGTGCGCAGGGCAAGGTTGTTGCCGTATTCCTGCTTAAAGGTTAATGCACGTTTTGAATCGAAACCACTGGTAATAATATTAATTGTACCACCAACAGAAGGTACTGCAAGCTTAGAAGCTCCTAAGCCGCGTTGCACCTGCATGGTTTTGGTAATATTATCTAACCCAAACCAGTTAGACCAAAACACCAAACCGTTTTCCATATCGTTCATGGGTATACCATCAACCATAACAGCAACGTTACGTTGGTTAAAACCGCGAATAGAAATACGTGCATCACCATCGCCACCGCCACCTTGCGTGGCATATACACCCGGAGTGGTATTTAATATCATTGGCAAATCCTGTCCGCCGCCCTGCTCTTTAATTTTCTCAGCAGGTATGTTAGAGAACGCAACAGGCGTAGTGCGGCTAATTGCTATATCGGCAAATACTTCAACTTGTGTAATTGTATTTGAGTTAAGCGATATGTTTAAAAACAACGTTTTGCCTTCAATCTTCACCGCTTTATTTTCAACCTTATAACTTGGGGCCTGTATGGCAATATTATAATCGCCATTAGGTAAATCAATGCTAAAATTGCCGTCAATATCTGTTACGCCACCTTTGCCCGGTGCATACTGTACTGTAGCACCCACAATAGTTATACCGGTTGCTGCATCTTTTACAGTACCCTTAATGGTTCCCTGCGCAAATGTATTTGTTGCAATAAAAGCTATTGACAACAGGGTAAGTAGTTTTTTCATGCGTTTTTTTGTTTGATAAAAAAAGGCTAATGTTTTGCATTAGCCTTTAGCATAAAATCTTCTATATAAAACTTAGTTTATAGTTACTTTTCTGATAGCGGTGCCTTTGGCAGTTTCTACCCTTACAAGGTATAAGCCGGCGCCTAAACCATGAGTATCAAACTTGGTTGTTTTAATGCCTTTTTCAGGAGCAATGTTAAGTACCAATTGGCCGGCAACGTTAAATACATTAATGTTTTTAATGTCTTCAGACATGCGGATGTTTACCACCTCTGTAGCAGGGTTAGGGTAAACCGTAGCAGTAAGTGATTGTGGGTTTTCGCCAACACCAACCGAGTTACAATCGCAAACGTGAGCACCTAACTCAGTAAAAGTATTTTCTGGTAATGAATCCCACTGTGTTGCAGGGTTCCAGGCACCGGTGTAAGGAATACCAGGGTTAGTGGTAACACCGTTAACAACACCCGGCTTACGAATCATTGTTTGGTCAACTGTCCAGTAGTATAGGAAGTAAACGTTTGATGGGATAGAACCATTCACGTCGCGAGACGAGTATGGAGGAATGTTTGTCCAGCCGCCTGTTGGGCTTGTACCGCCAGTGCCGTTAGTTGGACGCTCGCCAATAAGGCCGAAAATGTCAACATTAACCCAGGTGCCGTTATTGTTCTTTTGTAAAGAGATTGCATCGTCACCGTTAAAGCACATTGTACGAAGGCTGCCGCTGTTAGGGTCGCAGCTGGTACAAAGTTGTACGTCGGCTTTAATTGCTAAATCAGCAAAAGGCACAGTATCAGTACCAACATCGGTAGTATTGATTACAATAACAAAAACGTCTTTAGAAGCAATAGTGCCCGAAAGAGGTAAAATTTCGTTTGTTAGCTGGGCTAAGTCGGTAGTACCGTTAGACCAACGTACCAAACGGTAGCTAGCTAAATCAATAGGCGCACCGGTTGGGTTATATAGCTCCAGGGCTTTGTTGTTATAGTTACCCTCTACATATTCAGAGATAAAAAGTTCGCTACAGGTTTGGGCATTAGCAGCCAAGCCGGCTAGTAGCATTACACAGGTGTAAAATATTTTCTTCATACAAATTGATTATTTGGAAAGACAAAAATATAACTAATTGCCGATAAATACTGCCACTTAATCATTTCTTAATGATTTTGAGACCTTTAGGATATGATTAGGGTAGCTTATTCACCACTTTTTCAATTACTTGGGCAAAATTGGCATGTTCCAGTTCCAGTACCTTTTGTTGTACAACCGATGGGGTATCGGTAGGTTCTATAGGCACCGTTGCCTGAAAAAGGTGTTCGCCGTTATCGTACACCTTATCTACCAAATGAATGGTAATACCCGATTCTTTTTCGCCTGCAGCTACTACAGCCTCGTGCACGTGCATGCCATGCATTCCCTTGCCGCCATATTTAGGCAGCAAAGCAGGGTGTATATTTACTATACGGCCCGGGTAAGCATCAACAAGGTATTCCGGTATCAACCATAAAAAACCCGCCAACACTACAAAGTCTATCTGGTTGATGTAGAGCTCCTGCAGCAGGCTTTCGGTTTCTGTAAATTCTTTTTTAGAGGGGATAACATAGGTATCAATACCCATGCTTTTTGCAATGGCAAGCACCCCGGCATCGGCCCTATTAGATACCACCAGCGCCACCTCTATAGTGGGGTGGTTTTTAAAATACTCGGCTATTTTTTTTGCATTGCTGCCGCCGCCGCTGGCAAATATGGCTATTCGTTTTTTCAAGGGCTAAAATTTGCTTTTTCTGTTTTCTTCCTGCTTCTTCTTTATACTATTGGCAATGTAACGGTAAATTTCGCCAAAATAAATGCTCAGGTTAGCGTCCCAGAGCAATGAGTTAAAATTTTCTTTCATCAGCTTGTTGCCAACGGGCACTAAACGGAGACCTAAACCTGCACCCAGCCCCAACCACCGGAATACTTTATATTCAGCATTAAACATAGGCTCTATGGTTACAATGCCCCCCTTGGCAAACTCTACAGGGTTACCAGCGGTATTGTTATAGGTGTACGATGTGCCACCAATACCCAGCTCAAACGGTACTGTAAACTCCCATTTTTTGTGGCGGGCTATTACAATATTAGAATAGATTGAAACCATGCCGTAGTTAAGTTTTGCAGCAACGGTATCTGTACCTGTTGAGTCGGCGGGAACTATCTTAGTACGGTAAATAGGTGTATTGAGCCAGTTTACCGCAATGCCAAGGCGTATGTAATTGCCAAAGCGCAGGCCGGCACCAAGAGCGCTCATGCGTGCGGGGGTATTGGTAATAAAGGAGCCGTGAGAATCGTACCTGACGATAAACTTGGGCTTTTTTGTCATAGCAACCCTTATAGAATCGTCTAACGTAGACTGCCCATTAACAGCAAGCCCCAGCCCCATTAACAGGACTAAGGCTTGATATATGATGTATTTACACGGTTTTGGCAAATGTTACTTTTTAAACTTACCCTGCGATAGAGCAGTGTAGTTAGCCAAATTGTACAAAAGGCGTGCCCCAACGTTAGCATCCCACTCATCCATACCGGGGGCAACCTCGTTAAGGTCAAAACCTATGATTTTCTTTTTGGCTTCAACTACCTTTTTAATAAGGTATATGGCTTGTTGAAACTCTAAGCCGCCTGCCACAGGTGTACCTGTATTAGGGCAAAGTTTAGGATCTAAACCGTCAATGTCAAACGATATGTAAACGTTGGCAGGCAACGATTTCACAATCTCGTCGCATATTTTGGCAAAGGTTGTTCCCTCATACATTTGTTCAACAATATTTGCCCAATAAAACGTTTTAATACGCTTAGGGTTAAAGTTGATCAGGTCTACTTCTTCCTGGCAAATATCGCGTATACCTACTTGTACAAGCTTTTCTACTTCTTTTATTTTCAATGCATTGTACATGATAGATGCATGCGAGTATTCAAAGCCTTCGTAGGCTTCGCGTAAATCGGCATGGGCATCAATTTGCAGAATACCAAACTTGCCGTATTTCTCAGCCAATGCTTCCATTAAACCCAGCGGTGTGCTATGCTCGCCACCTAATACCCCTACAATTTTTCCTTGCTCAAGGTATTTAAGGCTACGGGTTTTTACCCATTTGGTAAGTTCTTTACCGGTTTTATTAACCTCGGCAATTAATTTTTTAGCGCCTTTGCTGCTTTCAGCATCGCCACCATCAGCTAAAAAGTCAAAATACTTTTCGGTGTGCTCGCGGGTTTCAACACTTTTCTTTACCCACTTCTCCGATATGTCTTCCATGGCAACACCTAGTTTCCAGGCATCTTTCACGCCTTCAAAATACAGGTCAACCTGCATCGATGCATCAAAAATTGCTTCGGGGCCATGGGCTGTACCACCGCTATACGATGCTGTTCCGTCCCATGGAACAGGAACAATTACCACCTCGGCATCGTCAGTGTTAAAGGGTAAACCAAACAGGTTGTTATTTATGTTGCCCGGTGCATTCGGGTCAAAGTTTTTTATTTTGTCTTTCTTGGTCATGACTTTTATTTAACCGCAAAGGTAAAAAGAATATGGGTACTTAAAGGTTAAGTATTCAGCCATAAAACAAAAAGCCCCGCAACTGTTGAGTTACGGGGCCTTTTGGGTAAGTAAAAGTATTGACTACTTTACTTTGTCTGATAGCTCAGTACCGGCTTTAAACTTAACCACTTTTTTAGCGGCAATTTTAATTTCTTTACCGGTTTGTGGGTTACGGCCTTTGCGGGCAGCACGTTTAGCTACCGAGAAAGAGCCGAAGCCTACTAGGGCTACGCGGTCACCTTTTTTAAGAGCTTTAGTGGTTGCGCTTACAAAAGCGTCAAGAGCTTTTTTAGAGTCAGCTTTTGAAAGTTTAGACTCGGCAGCAATAGCGTCGATTAATTCTGCTTTGTTCATAGTGTTGAAAAGGTTTTAGTTGTACAATTTGTTTAACTAATATGAAACAAATGTAAAAGCTATTTCGGTATTGTCAAGTGTTTCGAAAGGAAAATTTGCTGTGTGTTAATAAAAATGGGGGCTTGTTAATATCGTGCTTCTGTAACGTAACCACAGCAGGCTTAACAAGGTCGTAACATTCGGGTTTCGTTGATTTTACAGGCGTTGCAGCTTGTTGTATATACACACGCCTTTATTACTATATAAACTGCGTATTGGCTTCTATCTTATTTCCTGCTAAATATTCGTGCAATTTCATGCGTCGTTTTCCCGCCGGTTGAAGCTCAATTATCTCTAAAATACCTCCTGCAGCATATACTTTTAAGTAGCTTTTGTTGTCGGTTTCTATACTACCGGGTTTTCTATCGTTATGGTCCAAGGTAAGTTTGGTGGCAAACACCTTAATATTTGTTTCCTTACCATCTATACCTATATATATAGTATAAGCTGCCGGATACGGACTAAGCCCCCTGACATGGTTATGTATCTGCTCTGCGGTTTTGGTCCAATCTATTCGGCAATCGTCCCTGAATATTTTAGGGGCATGCTTAATATCCTTTTCGTCAACCTGGTCTTGCGGTATTGGTATTACATTATCATTCTCTATAGCCTGCACTGTTTTTAAAACCAGCCCTGCACCAACAGCCATTAGTTTATCGTGCAACTCGCCTGCATTTTCATCAGGGCCTATACTAACCCGTTCCTGAAATATAATATCGCCCGTATCTATAACATGCTTTAAGAAGAAGGTGGTAACACCCGTTTCTGTTTCGCCATTTATTATAGCATGGTTTATGGGGGCGGCGCCACGGTATTGCGGAAGTAATGATGCATGTAAATTAAATGTACCTATAGGTGGCATATTCCAAAGCACCTCTGGCATCATCCTAAAAGCAACAACTATTTGCAGGTCGGCTTTTAAGGCACGTACCTCTTCTAAAAAAGCAGGGTCTTTTAAATTGGTGGGTTGTAATACATGCAGGTTATGTTCTACCGCATATTGCTTAACGGCCGATTGGGTTAATTGCAAACCCCGGCCCGATGGTTTATCAGGAGCCGTTATAACTCCTACAATATTATATCCGTTTTTAACCAGCACATCTAACGATGCAACTGCAAAATCGGGTGTACCTAAATATATAATGCGTAACGACATAAACAGGACAAAGGTACAATGTTGAAGTTTAGTATTGGCTACCTATTATATATATAGTATAGTAGGCCCAACATTTAAATATACCTATTGATGGATTTACTTTTACCTATAAAACAATTTAGCGTACCTGT
>JBIPNX010000024.1:0-12312 GCA_044378145.1 Flavobacteriales bacterium
ACCAAAGAAACGAAGGTAGAAGAGCCTGCCAACGAGACAGACGTTGTTTTTGGCGACCTTAAAGAAACCAATGGCGACCTTTTTACCGGCGAAACCTTCTACTTGACAGAAGGTAACGAGAAAGTAAAAGCAGCCCTTTTAGGCAAAAAAGAAGGCGACGTTGTTACCTTTGAACTTGCTGATATTTTTGGCGATACCGGTAAACTGGCCGATACCTTTAAAATTGACGAAGAACGCGCTTTGCAAGTTACAGGCCCGTTTGAGTTTACCATTAAAGAAGTTCGCCGCGCTGCTAAGCCCGAGATTGACCAGGAGTTTTTCGACCGTGCCTTTGGCCCCGGTAAAGTAACCGATGTTGAGGGCATGCGTAACGAATTGCGTAACCTTATGGAGCGCGAATACACGCAAGAAAGCGACTATAAATTTGATTACGATGTGCGCAACTGGTTGCGTTCTAACATTGATGTTCAACTGCCTGAAGAATTCTTAGTGCGTTGGTTGCCTACAGTGGCCGAAAAACCAATGACTGACGACGAATTTGCAAAAGAAATGACAAACCTTAAACGTTATTTACGTTGGTCTGTTATAGAGGGCGACATTATGAACAAAAACGGGTTAAACATCACCATGGACGACCTTCAGCGCGAAGCCGAAGAGGCTGTTAAAGCTATGTTCCGTATGTACGGAATGCCCGACCGTGATGATGATACCTTTTATAAAGACCAGGCCAAACGTTTATTGGAAAGCGAAGAGCAACGCCAGCGTTACTTAGACCAGGCCAAAAACAAAAAGCTGTTTGCCTTCTTTAAAGAGAACCTTGGCGTTAACAAAAAAAGCGTTAACAAAGAAGAGTTCAAAAGATTAATAGAAGAAGAAACAAAAGAGGCCGAACTGTTAGATTTATAAAATATTTTTGATTCATAACCGTCGTACCAAATACAACGGATTAATTAAACAAATCAAACAACAGCATTTATATGTTCGATCAAAATGAATTTAAGAAGTATGCCGTAAAGCACAAAGGCTTTAACAGCATGCATTTAGACAAATACATGTCGCTTAGCACCCGCGCCTTAACTCCTTATATTATAGAGGAGCGCCAGATGAACGCGCAGGCTATCGACGTATTCTCTCGCCTTATGATGGACCGCATTATATTTATGGGCGAAGGCATTAACGATTATGTAGCCAACGTTATCCAGGCACAGTTGCTTTTCTTAGATAGTGTTGATTCTAAGAAAGACGTTCAGATATACGTAAACTCACCGGGTGGCAGCGTATATGCAGGTTTAGGTATTTACGATACCATGCAATACATTAACCCCGATGTGGCAACTATCTGTACCGGCATTGCAGCCTCTATGGCAGCCGTGCTATTGTGCGCAGGCCAAAAAGGTAAACGCAGCTGCTTAAAACACTCTCGTGTAATGATTCACCAACCATTAGGTGGAGCAGAAGGCCAGGCTTCGGATATAGAAATCACCGCCCGCGAAATTCAAAAGCTGAAAAAGGAACTTTACGAAATCATCGCTAACCACTCAGGCCAAAGCTATGATAAAGTTTACGCCGACAGCGACCGTGACTACTGGATGACCAGCGAAGAAGCCCTTGCTTACGGCATGGTTGACGAAGTTCTTAAACGTGGTTAATCTATTTTAGCTCTCCCCCTGCGAAGGGGGAGTACTCCAGCCAAAGGCTGGAGGGAGGGGGTAAATAAATAACCCCAATAAATATTCCAAACCCTCACCCTAACCGGTGGGGGTTTATTATTTAAAACAAAACAGCTCCGACATACTGCCGAGGCTACCTTGTAAGCGAGTAAAAGGTATTTTACTCTTTATTATTCTTTAGGGTAATCAAACTTAAGCACATGGCAAATTCTAAATTTACTTGCAAAAGCATTTAGATACCTAGCAACCGCTTCTCGTCTGCTTACTTTCTCATGTTCAGATATCGCAAGTAAGTTTCAGCTTCGTCTGTTTCCGCATTGTCTGTTTCCGCTTCTTCTGTCGGCTTGCTTTTGGGCGTGTTCCAAAATAGCACCGAAGTTTTCCCGATGCTTTCCTGCGTTTCGTCCACGCATTCTATCCCTTTCTTGGCGTATAATTCCTGAATAGCTTTCCTCCGAGATAAATCGAACACTTGCTCTTCTTTTTTTTCTTTTGATTGATTGTCCATAGTCGTTTATTAGTTTGTCCTAATCAAATTCCCCATAATCCAAAACCAACACTTCATTCTCTTCAGTGTTACAAGTTAAGTATTCTATTCCATTATTGCAAACCCCTATTCCCAAAGCACTTTGATTGGAATAAATTAAACACTCAGGGCTGCGGCTAAACAAAACAGCCCCGACATACTGCCGAGGCTACCTTGTAAGCGAGTAAAAGATCTTTTACTCTTTATTGTTCTTCAAAGAAATCCTCATCTAAGTGTTTTACTTCATAGGTTGATTTTACTTGTACCCCTACATTAAATTCATGCATTAAATCAACCAGTTTATTTCCATCTAATAGGATTATTTTATGATGCGCATTTTTAGCTTTTTCTATGGCTCCTTTATCAAATAAGGATGTTGTCACAAAAACTCCTTTATTTGTGTCACCGCTCATTGCGCCAATAAAATTTCTAATATCTTTTTCACGAACTTTATTTTCCGAAAATCTTTTTGCTTGAATATATATTTTATCAAGACCAAGCTTGTCCTCGTTAATTATTCCATCAATACCCCCGTCTGAAGATTTACTAGTTTCGATGAAATCACCATAGCCCATCTTTTTTAAAAGGATTAGTATTACTTTTTCAAAGTAGTAAGGATCAATAGTTTTTAATTTTTCAAGTAAGTCGTTTTTTACTTCACTTTCAATTTGAGAAAACCCCTTGTCTATAAGATCCTGTGGGGAGGCGTTGTTGATTTCATCAATTTCTAAACCTCTTTCAGAATTCTTTGTTTTCTCTTCTGTATAGAAATTAAGTAGACTAGTATCATCTTCTACATCCTTTAATGTGAGATTTGATTTGTGATTTAAACCTTTCTCTGTTATTTTAACATAACCTCTTTCAGGATAAGAAATATATCCTCCTTTTTTAAGATACGATTTGCCCCATGCAATTCTGTTGTTAATTAGTATTTCTCCTGACTTTGTTTTTTCATTTAGTAACTCATCAGTTAAATTTGAATAGTATTTTTCAATAACTAGCTTTTGTAATTCTCTTGTATGAATTATTTCACCGTTACTTAATATCTGCAATATGGGAACAAAAGTTTCGTGAAATTTAGGTATTTCCATGAGGTTTTAATTCTTGTAAATCATTTGCGTAAATCTATTATGCAATGCAATATTAAACATAATTTGTTCTGCTGCAAGTCTGTTTTATCTTGCCATAATAATTCCCAATACAAACCCATAAACCAACATGGCTGTCCGGCTTAATAGCAGGGGCTTTTTTCGCCTGTCTTTTACCACAACATTGTTTGCCGATACTATGTTCATGTATGGATTCTCCACCTGCAACTCTACTATGGGCAAAGGCTTTTTAAATATGCCACGTCTGTAAATCTTCAAACCAAAGTGTACTTTTTTGAGTTAAAAAAAGTTGGACACCTTCGGATTTAAAATTACATAAATTTTGTTTTGTTTTTAATTAAGATTTTTTCTGGTTGTTTTTTCGTTTGGCTGATGTAAGCTAGCCTCTGTTCATTAAGGGTTTTTAGCTTGATTTTTCTTCTGTTTTTTAATGTTTTAGCAGCTTTTACATAATACATATCAGCCGGGGTAACATTCTGTAATGATTCATGGTAGCGTTCGTAATTGTAGTAATGTACAGCAGGTACACAAAAATAGTGTGAATAGAATGAGGCTGATAGCCGAAATACGCAACTATGGGCTAAAAAATGATGGACGAAAAAATGTAAATTTGTTGTGATGGCTAATGGTGGCATAAATAAAACTCTATATCAAGACGACGACAAAAATGCAGTGCGGTTTTCTGTCATACAGAAAATTGAAGCCGAAGTGCCATTTACCGGCCTAGGGGTAAAGTATGTTGCAGCAGGTGAAGAAGTATATTATGCCAATAACAAAAAATACAGAGTAAAAAAGGGGGAATATATTATTGGGAATAACTTTACCAGTGCTCTAGTTACCATAGATGATGAAAAGCCTGTACAGGGCTTATGCATTGATATTTCAAGCCAGATAATTGCAGAGGTGGCTGATTTTCATGATTTAAGCGACTCTGACCTAAAAAATTTCCTGCTGTCTGACCAATTTTTTGTTAACCGATACAATGCAAAAAATACTAGCTTAGGCTACAGTTTAAACGAAATTAATAGACAAATTGTGTCGGGCGAATTTTTGAATGAAGCAGCGCCCAATGAGCTGTTTTACAGCCTAGCCGAATCTATTATTACCGACCAGCGCTTTGTTTTTGACCATTTGCACAAAATGGATTTCAAAAAAATGATAACCAATGAAGAGGTATTTAGGATATTGTTAGATGCTAAGGCTTTTATTGATGACAACCTGCTGCATAATCTATCGCTCTATGAAATTACCCTTCATGCAGGGCTATCTAAATATCATTTTATTCGCGTGTTTAAAAGTGTTTTTGGCGTATCGCCATATCAATACCAAAAGCGGCAACAACTTGAATATGCCCGTCGCGAAATACAAAATGGAAAACCCATTAGCGATATAGCCTATACTTTAGGCTATGCTGATCTACCTACGTTTTCTAAGACCTTTAAGCAAGCGTTTGGGCTGCCGCCGGCACAATACAAAAAATAGCAATTTTTGACAAACAGCCTCTTGCGGCTATACCGTTACTTGCATAAAATTTATTTTATGTTGAAGTTTATACTGGCGTTTATTTTAGTAGTTGCAACTGTACTTTCAGTGCATGCCCAACTAGACAGGAAACCCCTGTTTGGAGCACAAATTGAATATGTAAACGAGCAGGGAATAGCAGGTTGTAAAGCATTGCGTGTAGTAAGGGGTACCAGCCTAGCACTAAAGCTAGAAAAAGATGATATTATCACCAAAATAGGTACGGCCACTTTTAAATCTACTGATGAGTTTTTGAAACTGTTTATGGCCTACCCCATAAATAGCCCTATACAACTTACCGTATACAGGCAAGGCAAGCCAATAATGCTAAATGCTACTGTAGTACCCCGCCCGTATGAAACAGATGATAATGCTACCGTACTGTACGACCAAGCACCCTATAAAGGTGGGCTGCTGAGGGTTATAATAAACAAGCCCTTTAAAGAAGAAAAAATGCCGGCCATGCTTTTTATTCCGGGCTATACCTGTAGTAGTATTGACGAGCTAACTAAAGACCACCCTTATAAGCGCATAGTAGATGCTTATGTAGATGCAGGCTATGTAACGTTGCGTATAGAAAAAAGTGGGCTTGGAGATAGTAAAAACACCTCGCCATGCGAATCGTGCGACTTGCTTGACGAAGTAGCAAACTTTGAAGTAGGCTTGAAGAAGCTAAAAACACTGACTTATGTAGATACCAACCGCATCATCATTTTTGGTCATTCCATGGGCGGTATTGTTGCTCCTGCCATTAGTGCCAAAAACAATGTAGCCGGGGTGGTAGTGTATGGAACTACGGCAAAATCGTGGTTTGAATACCAAATAGAAATGTACCGCGTGCAAAATGCACTGGCCGGCATGAATCCTCTTGATGTTGAGCAATCAGTAATTAACCAATACGATTTAAACTACCGCTTTTTTGTTAAGAAAGAAAAGCTGGAAGATATGGCGAAAGACCCTGCTGCCGATAGCCTATTGCGCAGTGCATGGAACTATGATGGTAATGGCAAAATATACGGCCGCAATGCCAACTATTGGCGCCAAATACAAGACTACCCGCACCTGCAAAACTGGAAAAATACCAGTGCTAAAGTGCTAGTGCAATTTGGCGAATCTGATTTTCAGGCATTTTCTAAAGCAGACCACGAACAGATAGTAAACACCGTAAACTATTATCACCCGGGCAACGCAACACTAAAAACCTACCCACTTACCGACCATTATTTTGCCAAATCGGGCACTATGCAACAGGCGTTCGATAAATTTAATAGCGGGCAAATACAAACTTTGTTTGATGAATATAACGAGGATGTGGGATTATCTGCCGTAAAATGGAGTAATGAAATATTGAATATTACTCCTGCCGCAGGGCCAAATAATGAGCAAGGATGGAATAAATTAAATACTGATAAATACCCGGGAAAGCAAGATGATATTGTTTTTATAAATGAAAATGAAGGTTGGTATATAAATGGTTATGGCAGTATATACCATACCATTAATGGTGGAACAACATGGGAGAAACAGTTGGAAAAAAAAGGTACATTTTTTAGGTGTATCGCCTTTACCGACAGCCTGCATGGCTTTGCCGGCACGGTTGGTACTGACTACTTTCCAAATGTTACTGATACAGTACCCCTATACACCACTACCGACGGCGGCAAAACATGGGTGGCCCAACCTTACAGCGGGCCCTATGTAAAAGGCCTTTGCGCTATTGATGTGGTTAAAGAACAATATATAAACCACGGCAAAATAGACTATAAAAACCATTTATATGCTGTAGGCCGTGTGGGTAGCCCGGCCAATTTTATGGTATCACATAATGATGGTAAAACATGGGAATCGCGTAGCATGAAAAAGTACGGCAGCATGTTGTTTGATATCAAAATGTTTGATACTAAAAATGGCATAGCCTGCGCTGCTACAAATGCTGATATAGCCAAGAGCAACGCATTAATATTAAAAACCAAAAACGGAGGCAAAACATGGCGCAAGGTGTACCGTTCTAAAAGGCCTTATGAAACTACTTGGAAGGTATCTTTTCCAACTACTAATGTTGGCTATGCTACCATACAATGCTATAACCCCGATACTACGGTAAAACAACAGCGCATAATAAAAACCAACAACGGCGGAAAAAGTTGGACAGAACTAAACCTAGTGCAAGATGCGGCAGCGCGCCAGTTTGGTATTGGATTTATTGATGAAAACCATGGCTTTGTTGGTACCATGAATAGCGGCTACGAAACCACCGATGGTGGGCTTTCTTGGAAACCAATCAACCTGGGCAAGGCATGCAATAAGATTAGAATATATAAAAATGCCAATGGCAAAGTATATGGCTATGCTATAGGTGTTGATGTTTTTAAAGGCAAATTTTAACTCGTATGAAAACACTTATTATTGATGTATTTACACTATCATTTATTTCTACGATACGCCCAAGCTTTACAAAAGATTTATGAACATAACCTTCTTTGTCGGTTGCAATGTCTATAATATTGTAGAAATCGTTTTCAGTCTCAAGTGATACGATGAAAATTTGTGTACCCTGTTTAAGCGATGATTGTATGTCTTCAAACCAAAGTGTACTAAAATGTTATGAAAAAGATATATAAAAACCCTATTACCTTATAAAAGCAAAATTTCTTAACCTTGTTAAGTCATCCCAAAATTGGTTCGAGGTTATTCCCATTATGAGATAAAACCAAACAGGTGGAAAAACGGGTGGACAATTTTGCCCGATTTTTAGTTTTTAAGTCAGGTAATGAAAAACATTATTCCGTAGTCAGGTGATTAAATCGTTGATAATCATAGTATTTAAAAGATCAAAGCCTACCACAGGAGCTTTAGAATTTGTCTAGAGAATTACATTTTTGATTAAAAGATAATCAACGATATGCCACGAGTAAAAAGTCCAGCTATAAATCCACCTAATAAGCAAAAAACAATACAGGTTATTGATTTACAAAGTATTAAAGTTAAATACTAATAGAAGGCCTAAAACAAAAAAGGTTGACATTTCTGTCAACCTTTTTTCTAAAGTAGCCCGTAGGGCGGTAGTTAAATCGTTGATTATCAATGCACTTAACAGCTAAAAAGCCCGCCACAGGTGGACTTTAGAATTTGTCTAAAGAATTGCATTTTTGACCAAAAGCGATAAAAAACGATATGCCACGTGTAAAAAGTCCACCTATAAATCCACCTGTTTTAACTTGCCGGATAGCGATTGTTTCAAAAACAAAAAAAATAATTTGGAGTTGAAGATTACTTCTATATATTTGCAGCAGAAAAAAAATAATGAACGTTAAGCAAATAAATAAAGCGATATGTTGTTTTGCCCACGGAAATCCGGAGGGAGAGCGTTTTATTTAACTTGTATATAAATAATTAAAACAAAACCCTTCGGATATCCGAGGGGTTTTTTTGTTTTAATCAATACCAACACTACAACAAATAAACATGACAGTACAATATCAACATAGCTCTTACACCAATTCTCCAGCAATCAATGTTTTTTGCTGTATTTGCCGTTGTATGCTCACCCCACCGAAGGAGCGATGTTGTATGTAATAAAATGCATTATTCAAATACACGCATCAGAGCCCTTCGGAAATTTCCGAGGGGCTTTTTTTTATAAAAAAATCGAAGAGAAACAATTTCAATAACAATAAAAAACAAGACTATGTCACAAAAATCATTACACTTTGACACGCTTCAATTGCATGCCGGTCAGACAGCAGACCCAACTACAAAATCACGTGCAGTGCCTATTTATCAAACTGCAAGCTATGTTTTCGACAGCAGCGAGCACGCCGCCAATCTTTTCGGATTGAAGGAATTTGGAAACATTTACACCCGAATTATGAATCCAACGACCGATGTCTTAGAGCAGCGCATTGCTGCGTTGGAAGGTGGAGTTGCTGCGCTAGCTGTTGGCAGTGGTCAAGCAGCACAATTTATTGCGTTGAACAACATTGTGCAGGCAGGAGACAATTTTATTTCTACTTCCTTTTTATACGGTGGCACGTACAATCAATTTAAGGTACAATTTAAGCGCATTGGCGTTGAAGTGCGTTTTGCCGATGGTGATAAGGCCGAAAGTTTTGAGTCGTTAATAGATGAGAAGACAAAAGCAATTTACCTGGAAACTATTGGAAATCCTGGATTCAATATTCCTGATTTCGAATCTATCGCAGCCCTTGCAAAGAAATACGATATTCCTCTTGTAGTGGATAACACCTTTGGCGCAGGGGGCTATTTGTTCCGACCACTTGATTATGGTGCGAACATTGTAGTTGAAAGTGCCACTAAATGGATTGGGGGGCACGGCACAACTATAGGCGGAATAATTGTAGATGGAGGAAACTATAACTGGGGCAATGGAAAGTTTACTCAATTTACAGAGCCCAGTGAAGGCTATCACGGACTGAAATTTTGGGATGTATTTGGCGAAGGAAATCCACTTGGCTTGCCCAACATTGCGTTTATCATAAGGGCACGTGTAGAAGGTCTACGCGACTGGGGTGCCAGCATTGCTCCGTTCAATTCATTTTTGCTATTACAGGGCATAGAAACCCTTTCTTTAAGGGTGCAGCGCACAGTGGATAACGCGCTAGAGCTAGCACTATGGCTAGAGCAACAACCGGAAGTGGAATATGTAAATTACCCGGGATTACCTTCTTCACCTTACCACGGTTTAGCAAAAAAATATTTACGCAACGGCTATGGTGGTGTACTTAGTTTTAAACTTCGCGGCGGAAAGGAAACAGCAGACGCTTTGGTTAATCAACTTGAATTGATTTCGCACTTAGCCAACGTAGGCGATGCTAAAACACTCATCATTCATCCTGCGACGACTACGCACGAGCAGCTTAGCGCTGAAGCACAAAAAGCAGCCGGAGTTGAACCAGGAACACTGCGCCTAAGCGCAGGAATTGAATACATTGACGATATAAAGGCCGATCTGCGCAATGCATTGAACAAAAGCACTACCCCCTCAAGCCCTAAAAAGGATGAATCTGTTCTTGCATAAAGATCCGATTACTCTTGAGAACGGTACAACACTTTCGCAGGTGGAGGTGGCCTGGCAAAGCTTTGGTCGCCTCCTCCCTGACGGGAGTAATGTGGTATGGATATGTCATGCTCTAACAGCAAACAGCGATGCCGTGCAATGGTGGAAAGGATTGATAGGCCCAGGTATGGCTATTGATACCGATAAATTTTATGTGATTTGTGCTAACGTTATAGGCAGCTGCTATGGCAGTACAGGACCGCTGAGTATCAATCCTAAAAACGGACAACCCTATTATCATGACTTTCCATTCATCACTATTCGTGATATGGTGAAAATACATGATTTACTTCGGTTGCATCTGGGTATTAAAAAGATTCGGTTACTTATTGGCGGATCATTAGGCGGACAGCAGGCTCTGGAGTGGGCCATAGAACAACCACAAGTAACTGAGCAGTTGATATTAATTGCAACTAATGCAAAACATTCACCATGGGGAATAGCTTTTAACGAGGCACAGCGTATGGCTATTGAAGTGGACCCAACTTGGGCATTGCAAAATCAGCAAGCCGGAGCAGATGGTTTAAAAGCAGCACGAGCCATAGCGTTGCTTAGCTACCGAAACTATGATGCATACCACGAAACACAAAAGGAGAAAACGGATGAAATATACGATCAATTCAAGGCTTCAGGATATCAACAATATCAAGGATTGAAATTAGTAAACAGGTTTAGCGCCTTTAGCTATTGGACACTATCCAAGGCAATGGACAGTCATAATGTGGGACGCAAACGCGGTGGGGTTGAACGTGCGCTAACTCAAGTAAAAGCCCAAACTCAAATAATTGGTATATCGAGCGATGTGCTTTTCCCCTTTGAAGAACAACAGTTTATAGCGAGGCATATACCTGGTTCGCAAATCGAGATAATTCCCTCGCGATGGGGGCACGACGGTTTCCTTGTCGAAATCGAAAAGCTAAGTACTATTCTTAATCAATTTATAATCAAAAATAAATAAACACGAACCATCCGATTCACCAAGAATCGGACAATGTTCAGAACAAGTAAAGATATGAGCACTATTAAAAAGGTTATATTAATTGGCTACGGCACGGTGGGGCAAGGCTTTTACAAAGCGTTGAAAGCAAGCCCAATTGAGGGGATAGAACTGAAAGCCGTGGTTGTAAAAAACAAAGACAAAGAACGCGATATTGCTGTGCAATACGATGCAATAGCTACGGTAGAATCGTTTTATTATGACGTTATAATTGAAGCGATAGACGATTCAGAAGTTGCATTTACGATAGCACGAAAGGCTTTGATAAATGGCAAAACCGTTATAAGTGCCAGCAAGAAAATGTTGGCAAAGCACCTCATTGAGTTAAAGGAACTTGAGCGCACATACGGTGGAACACTTTTATATGAAGCAGCAGTAGCGGGTGGTATTCCTGTGCTACAAATAACGGACAACTACTTGGCCAATGATACTGTTCATAGCGTGCGTGGGATATTGAATGGAACAACCAACTATATACTTACGCAAACATTTCAAAAAAAAATTAATCCAACTGAGGCGCTAAAGCAAGCACAAAATGCAGGGTTTGCTGAAAGTAATCCTCTTAATGATTTGAATGGATCTGATGCACGTTCCAAATTAATATTATTAGTTGAAAAACTGTGGGGTATTGTGCTTAAAGAGGAAGACGTTCTTACATTTGGTATTGAGCATTTAAACTCAGATGATGTTCAATACACCCAAGACCAATACAAAGAAATACGTTTGATAGCGCAGGCAATCCGCGAAGGAGATGAAGTATTTGCAACAGTGCTTCCTACGTGGATAAATTTGAATGACAATTTAAGCGCTGTACGCGCAGAACACAATGCGATTGTTTTTGAATGTGAATACCTTGGAGAGATACAGCTAACTGGACCTGGCGCAGGCAGGGGACCCACAGGTAAAGCTATATGGAATGACCTTTGGCAGGCCTCACAATCCAATCGTTACAATCAACGAAGGTTGCATTTACAATCCCTAAACACAAAGGGGCATAAAGTGGCAGTTTATGTTCGCTATTCCAATGAAGCTATTCGCTCAACCTTAACCTTTGATAAAGCAAAAGAAACAATAGTTAATGGTGAGTTCAAGTATTTAAAGGGATTAATTGATGTGTCGGAATTGCAGAAGCATAAGGAATTATTGCAGCTTGACAAAGCTACAGTAATTGCCACAGGCTATTCTCTAGAGCATCACTAGCGCTTGTAAAACAACCAACCGCCCTAAATTAAACAGTTTAAACGTTGATAATCAGAGTACTTAAATGCTAAAAGGCTACCACAGGGGCTTCAGGATTTGTCTAAAGAATGGCATTTTTGATTAAAAAAGATAATCAACGATATGCCACGAGTAAAAAGTTGACCCATAAATAAATCTGGCAAGCAAAAAAAATACAAATCATTGATTTACAC
>JBIPNX010000329.1:0-3352 GCA_044378145.1 Flavobacteriales bacterium
TAAATGGGTTAGGATAGTTAGGGGCAACATCAAATTTGTTTTGGCTAAGAGCGTCTTGTACGCTGATACCATTGCAAACATCAACTACAATACGGTAGCTGCTGTATTTAATAGCTGCGCCGTAAGGAGGAGTACCAAGAGTACTTACCCAAGTGTAGGTAGCAGGAATAGGGTTACCTTTAGCCCAAACGTCAACATAAACGTCAATTGGGTAAACGCCATCGTTGTTTACACCACCACCTGCGGCAGCCTGAACATCGTTAGCAGAAGCTGAGATTAATACACAACCTTGTACCGGAGTCCAGTTAGGGTCAGTACCACCGTTTAACCAGTAACCGTTAGGGTCGTTATAGTTAGCAGCAGCAACAAAACCTGCAGGCTCACCAACTATATCAAGAATTTTAAGGGCTTTAATGTTAAGCTGTACAGGAATACCTTGGAAAGTAACCGAAGTATCGGTAATGGTTTTAACCTGGATAATAGCGTTGTAATCAGAACCTACACAAGCTTTAGGAAGGCCGGTAGCGCTATCAGGCCAAATACCGCCTGACGAGTCAGCAAAAATTGGGTCGTTTTGGCAAGGAGCCTGGGCATTAGCTGCAAAAGCTGAAATTGCAACTACAGCAACAACTGTAAGTAACTTTTTTAACATGGTTTTATTGATTTTTTTTAAGGGGTTATGATGGTTATTTTTATTCGTCTGTTTTATTAAGGTCTTTCTCAATCTCTTCCATAAACAGCAGGTCAACACTCTCGTTCATTGTAGGTACAATGTTAAGTACAGTGTCCAGCTGAGATATAGCCATAAGTTTAGAAACTGTTGGTTGTAAGCCGGTAACCACAAAAGTACCATCTAAATTACGGCACAGGCGGTTGCCAATAAGTATGGCGCTAAGGCCCGATGAGTCGCAGTAAATAGTTTCGCTAAGGTCTAAAATAATGTTTTTAGAACCGTCAGAGTTTAGCATTAAAAACTCTGCTTTTAACGACGCTGCTATGCTACTGTCCAGTTTGTCGGCTTTCACCTTAACGACAGAATACTTATCTTCTTTAACTACTTCAAAACTCATATAATGGCTCTATAAGGGGCAAATATACATTTTTTATAATAATGCCAACAGCTAATTTAGTGATACCAATACTATTTAACAAGCACTTTATGTTGAAAAATGATGTTTGGGTGGTTTTTAGCAAAAAAAGTCTTTTTTTACGCCCTGTCGGCTACGCCTTTTACGTCCATGGCATCGCGCAGGCCGTTGCCCAGCATAATAAACGCCAGTACCACGCTTACAATGGCAAGGCCGGGAAGTACCGCCAGATAGGCATTATCCAAAATAATATACCCGTAATGGTCGCGGATCATGGTTCCCCACGATGCCGTTGGGGGCTGCACCCCAAAGCCGATAAAACTTAAACCCGCCTCAATTAAAATAGCCGATGCAAAGTTAGATGCGGCAACTACCGCCAGCGGTCCCGACATATTGGGTAGTATATGTACAAAAATAGCCCGCCAGTGACTGAACCCCAATGCTTTAGAAGCTTCAACAAATTCCATTTGGCGGAGCGAAAGCACCTGCCCCCGCACCAAACGGGCAACTTCTACCCACATGGTAAGGCCTACGGCTATAAAAACCTGCATAAAACCCTTGCCCAAAGCAATAGAAACGGCAATTACCAACAATATAGTAGGTATGGCCCAGATAACATTGATAAACCATTGAATAAGGCTGTCTATCCACCCACCAAAGTAGCCTGCAATAGCACCCAGGGTAACCCCAATTATCAGCGATATAATTACCGCTACAATACCCACCAGCATAGAAACCCTTGCGCCTAATATTAAGCGGCTTAGCATATCACGACCGTAACGGTCGGTGCCGAGTAAAAAGGTAACATGCCTAACGGGTGGCCTTTCTCCTTTCAATAATATGGCTTGCTGGTTATCTATAGATAAACGGCTTTGGTTCAGATCTTCTCGGGTATACTTTTTTAGCGAGACAACATTTTTATCTCCCGTATACTCATACACCATCAACGTGCGCTCTTTTGTAAAAACGGTATCAACCGGGGTATAAAAATCATACGGCTCAAATCCGCCAAAAACCTTTTGCAAAGGAGAACGGCTTTCGGTAATGCCCATGTCTTTATGCATTACCAGCATTTTAGCCTTAAACCCCGGGGGCTTAACTGCTATTGGCAGGCACATTGTATTAGCATCGGGGCTTTTATCGGGAATGATTAAATAGGCAAACAAAGCAACAACGCATAACACCACCACATAGCCCAACGCTACCATAGCAGGCATATTGCGCCTAAAACGGCGCCACGCCAACCGGCCGGGACTTTCATTATCGTATTTCTGCTTTTTGAATAGCGACATGCTTAGCGCAATTTACGTCCTTTCCACACATAATTGCCACGCAACGACAGGATGCCGGTAATACTTATATACACAGGCAACCACAGCGACATTAGCGGATAAAACGGCAACAAACCTGCCTTTTTATAAAAGCGGGTAACGGGTACAAGAAATACCATATCGGCAATAAGTTTAAGGCCGAAAATAAACAACGCAGGGATTATCAGCGGGGGAAAAATCAACCCTAAAATAATAACGGTTGTTACTGCAAGATTTGAGAAGAATAACAGTAGGATTGATACCAGTGCCGAAACATCGGAAAAGCCTTTGGCCTTAGCCCCCCAACGCACCCGTTGGTTAAAAAAGCCGCCCATTGTTTTTTGCGCTCCTGTATATACAATTGCCTCGGTAGATTTTATAAATGCTATACGCTTAGGCGCTACCTCTTTTGTTTTATACAGGATGAATACATCGTCGCCCGACGCGTAAGGGTCGTCAAAACCACCAATACGTTCAAACAACCTGCGCTCTATAGCCATATTGGCTCCGTTACTTGATACCGGCCTGTTTAGCCCCGCCGAAGCAGCCGTTATGCCCATAATACCGGTAAACTCCAGCGATTGTATTTTCTCGAATAACGATTTCTCGTTATTAAACACCACGGGCAACAATAATAGCGATACCGGATTATCTTCATACTGTTGCGCGATAACCTCTAAGCGTTTAGGGCCAAAGCGGCAATCGGCATCGGTAGTAACAACAAGTGCACCGGTTGATGCATGGATGGCAGCGCTTAACGCACGCTTTTTATACGATATAATTCCGTCCTCATCCTTAATCTCCAACACCTTAATATTCAATTGCGGATTAGCGGCGACAAAATCTTTAATAACGCCTAATGTATTATCGGTAGAAGCATCATCAGCCACTACAATTTCCATTAATTCTTTGGGGTAAGTTTGTGCAGCAAAATCGGCAAGGCAAAGGCCAATG
>JBIPNX010000330.1:0-3349 GCA_044378145.1 Flavobacteriales bacterium
AAAAAGTAATGGACGCTATTAAACAAATAAAACGACGCATCTACGCAACATACTTTTTAGTATGCCTGCTGGGCCTTGCCATTATGGGCCAGGTGTTGCGCGTTCAATTTGTTCAGGGCGAAGCGTTACGCAAGCGTGCCGAAGACCACACACTTTCTTACCGCACTGTTGATGCCATGCGTGGCAATATTTACGATGCTAACTATAATGTTATTGCAACCTCTGTTCCTATTTACGATGTGTATGTAGATATAAACGCAGGGGCTATTACCGATAAAATATTCCAGAGCCGTATTGACACATTAACAATAGCGTTGGGTAATTTATTTAAGGATAAAGGACGCAACCAGTTCCGCCGCGAACTTACCAGTGCACGCAACACCAAAGACCGCTATATATTATTAAAGCGTGAGGTTAGCTACGACGATTTACAAACGCTGCGCAAGTTCCCAATTTTTTATGAAGGTAAAAGAAGCACCGGCAGTTTAATTGTTGAGCAAAAAAGCAAACGCCGTTTACCGTTTGGATTATTAGCTGCACGTACCATTGGCCGCGAGGTTGACTCGTTAGGTATTGAGGGTGGCTTTAATAAATATTTAGAAGGCATTGGTGGCAAACGCCTTATGGAAAAAATGGCGGGCGGCATGTGGAAACCCGTTAATGATGAAAACAGTGTTGAGCCTAAAAATGGTAAAGACATTGTTACCACTATTGATATCAACTTACAGGATGTTGCCGAGAACGAACTGAACAACAAGTTGGTTGAAACAGGCGCAAACTTTGGTTGTGTGATATTGATGGAAGTAGGCACAGGAGATATTAAAGCCATGGCTAACCTTACCCGCGGTACCGATGGTAAATACTACGAGAGCCTTAACCACGCGGTGGGCAGCAAAGCCGAGCCGGGTTCCACATTCAAATTAATGTCATTAGTGGCAGGTATAGAAGATGGCCTTATCAGCCCCGACCAATATCAGGATTCGTACAACGGAACACGCAGCTTTTGCGATGGCCGTACCATTCGCGACGTACATAGTTTAGGTGGAAAAATCACTATTCAGCAAGCGTTTGAAACATCATCAAACGTAGTTATAGCAGGCGCTGTAAATGATGCTTACAAAGGCAGTCCGCAAAAACTGTACAACCGCTTTAAAGCCATGCACATTACCGAGCCAACGGGTATTGATATCCGCGGCGAGGCAACTCCTAATATAAAAGACCCATCAAAACAATACTGGTCGTGTACCTCTATTCCATGGATGGCGCATGGTTACGAGTTGGAATTAACTCCACTTCAAACCTTAACCTTTTATAATGCCATTGCCAACAACGGCAGGATGATGAAACCTAAGTTGGTTAAAGAAATCCGCGACCATGATAAGGTAGTAGAAACATTTGCACCCGAGGTTTTAGCAGAGCATGTATGCAGCCCTGCAACTGCTATGAAAGCCCGCAAAATGATGGAAGCTGTTGTTAACGGCGACCATGGTACAGGCAAAAAATTACAGGCCTGTTTATTTAAAGTAGGTGGCAAAACCGGCACTGCGGTAATTAACCGTGCAGGTGGTTTTAATGCCGATGGCACCAAGGCTTACAACGCATCATTCTGCGGATATTTCCCTGCTGATAAGCCAAAATATTCGTGCATAGTATTTATCAGCAATCCGGTAAACGGACAGATATACGGTGGGGAAGTTGCCATGCCGGTATTTAAAGCCGTAGCCGATAAGGTATATGCTTTAGACCTTGACTTTCACCACCCGATTGATAACAGCGTAGCTGCAGCCGCTGCATTGCCTATCACAACCCGCGGCTCTGTATTAGATATTGAAACAGCCGCTAAAACAATGGGCTACCATGTTACCGCAAGTGGCGATGGCCCTTGGGCTAGCAGCACCATTACCGGTAAATCGGCAAAGGTTAATGCATCAAACATTAACGAAAAACTGATACCCGATGTAACGGGCATGAGCCTTAAAGATGCTTTGTACTTATTAGAAAATGTTGGCTTAAAAGTGAAAACCATTGGCTACGGCAAAGTGCTGCGCCAATCGGTACCACCGGGCAGCCCTGTTACCCCGCAACAAACCATAACCATAGAACTGGCAAACTAGTGAAGGTATTAAAGGACATATTATATAAAGCAGGTATTACCGAGGTAATTGGTGATACAGAAACGCCTATTATGAGTGTTACTGCCGACTCGCGCGCGGTAGAGCTTATGTCGCTGTTTGTTGCAGTTCGCGGTACTGTGGTTGATGGCCACAATTATATTGATAAGGCGTTGGAGAACGGTGCAGGTGCTATTGTTTGCGAAGAACTTCCTAAAGAAATAAACCCTGCCATTACATATATCCGCGTACACGACGCATCGTATGCGCTGGGTAACATAGCCTCTAATTTTTACGGTGTACCATCATCGCGTATGCGTTTGGTGGGCATTACAGGCACCAATGGTAAAACAACCTGCGCAACATTGTTGTACAATTTGTTTACCAACCTTGGCCACAAGTGTGGATTAATTTCTACTGTAGAAAATAAAATTGGCCGCGAGGTTATTCCTTCAACACATACAACGCCCGACCCGGTAAGCCTTAATAAACTGCTTGCTGATATGGTTGACCAACAATGCACGTACGCGTTTATGGAAGTAAGTTCGCACGCCGCGGCGCAAAACCGTATTACCGGTGTAGAGTTTATTGGTGGTGTATTTACCAACCTTACGCTTGATCATTTAGATTACCACGGTACGCTGGAAAACTACCGCGATGCGAAGAAAAAATTCTTTGACCAGATGCCATACGGCTCATTTGCTGTTGTAAATGTTGACGACCGCAACGGCATGTTTATGTTGCAAAACACCAAGGCCAAGCGTTATACCTACGGCCTTAAAAACATGGCCGACTATAAAGCCAAGGTGCTTGAAAATCATTTAATGGGCTTGCACCTTATTATTGACGGACAGGAGTTTTGGACTAAGCTGATTGGTAATTTTAATGCCTACAACTTACTGGCTGTTTATTCTACCGCAGTGTTGTTGGGAGAAAGTAAAGTAGATGTGCTAACCGCGCTTAGCGCGTTATCTCCGCCGGAAGGCCGTTTCCAATACATAAAATCTAAAGGTGGTGTTGCTGCTATTGTTGATTATGCACACACACCTGATGCGCTGGAAAATGTTTTAAAAACCATTGAAGAAATACGCACCCGCAACGAACAGGTTATAACCATAGTAGGTTGTGGTGGCGACCGCGACCGCAGCAAACGCCCGTTAATGGCGAAGATTGCGTGCGAGCTGAGCGATAAAGTTATCCTGACATCGGACAACCCACGCAGCGAAAACCCCGAAGAT
>JBIPNX010000331.1:0-3345 GCA_044378145.1 Flavobacteriales bacterium
TCCTTTGGAAACCGTTATGGCCGATTTTTCATAGCCCAGGTAGGTAACTTCCATTACCACACTGGCAGCGCCTTTAAAGTCAACGTCCAGCTTATAGTTGCCTGCGGCGTCGGTACTGGTGGCGGTGGTAGTGCCTTTAACCGAAACGGTAGCAAAGCCCAAGGGTAGCTTGGTGGCATCGTCGGTAACCTTGCCTGTAACGGTTTGTATTTGGGCAAAAAGGCTTGCCGAGGTAATGGATAAAATAAGTGTAAATAGAATCTTCGTGTAGAGGTTCTTCATGCGTAGTATTGGAATTAGGTTGACTAAGGGGCAAATTAAGTTTTTTTTGATAATTAAGCAATCAAAAACAAAATAATTTTCTCATTGGCCTGCACTCCTATGCGGAGGGCACTTACTTTCTTCCCGGCCGAAGAAAGTAAGCAAAGAAGGCCGTGCAAAATAATAGACCTTCATTTCGTTTCGCCGCGCCAGACAGCCGCACAAATCCACCTGCTCTACGAAATTTCAGGTCCGCACCTGATTTTGCACAAAAAGGCCCCACGCACATATGTGTCGAAATATGATGTAACAAACAATCATACGAGTGCGTACATAGCTTCCATCCTGACAATATGCTAACAACATGAAACTAAAAGCACTTACGCTAACGCTTGCCGCGCTTGCATTGGGTTTAATAGCTAATGCGCAATCATTCAAAAAACTGCCCCGTGCAGTACAAAAAGAACTGAAAAATTTAGAGTTTGTAAAAGGTGATACGTTAAAAGAATTTATCCCTTATAAAGGCCACCCGTCAACAATAAAGCCTGCTGTCAGGGCGGTTGTTAATGATTTCTATTTGAGTAATAGGGAGGTTACCAATGACGATTGGCGGGCTTTTTATAAAGCCATGGTTGCTAAGCACGGCAAAGATGAAGCCAGGCGCTTTTTACCTGATACTAAGGTTTGGACAAAATCATTCCCATACAGCTATAACCAACCCATGATGGATTATTATTACTACCACCCAGCCTACGCAAAATACCCGGTGGTTGGTGTTACATGGAACCAGGCTAAAGCTTATTGCGACTGGAAAACAGAAGACATCAACAATAAACTAAAGGCCGATGGAAACTCTAATGTTACAGTTAGCCTGCGCCTGCCAACGGCTAACGAATGGGAGTTAGCGGCCTGGCCTGTTAGCGAGAATATTGAAAAAGGAGTGCTTACTAATGCATCAGAAGGTAAATACGGCAAATACTTGTGGAACCTGACACCTTACAGCTATGGGCTTATTAACAGGCAGGGCTACCAGGCTAATTTTGGGCCGATAACTGACACTTTAGGCTTTACATTTAAAAGCTATGTAGACGATGGACTATTCCATACCGGGCCTGTGCGTTGCTACTACCCTAATGATAAAGGCATGTACAACCTGCGTGGCAATGTGGAGGAGTGGGTGAGCGATGCTACCGATGCTAAAACTATGACACCGGGGTTTGAGGATAAAATGATTGCCAACCCTAACGAAACCAATGCCGATATGCGCGTATGCAAAGGCGGTTCTTGGTGCGATGGGCCTTATTATCTATCGCTGTTAGCCGTAAAAATTACCCTGCCAATACTGCCAGTCCATTTACGGGTTTTAGGGTAGCTATGGATATTGTAGAGGTAAAACCTGCGGCCAGTAAGTAGCTATTTTTTTACAGGCACTAAATTATAAATGTAATAGTTGTTGTAAGCCAGGTTCCGCGATAGTGTGATGCTGCCACTATTGAACAAATAGCGGTACGGCCCACGCAGCAAAATATCTATATTTTTTAGATTGGTGTTGATGCTTTTTGTTGGCTTAAAGGTTATGCTGTCTTGCCCTACAGTATAGGTGCCCTCTTCGCTTAATAAAGAACCGTAATTGTAGTTGTAGGCACCATTGGGTTTCATATCCAGCATTACGGTTATCTGGTTGTAATGTAGCTCTCCGGGAAAGTTGATAGAAGGTTCGCGCATATCCAGCAGTCCATAGTATTTGCCACCTTTAAATGGCACTACACTAAACACCGCAGACCGTAATTCACCATCCTTAAACGGTATGGCAATAATGTATTTACCGGGCTTTTTTATTGCCGACCTCATTCGCGATATCCTTAACGTATCAGGCTCTGACCACGGCATGCCGCAATCCATTTGCACACTTGCCTGGTCGTCGTATAACCACGTACTGTCTTTATCAACCCGATACACACGGTAAGCAAGCACATTGCTGGCACAGCCACCGTCCAGTATAAATTTGGTAGGCTCTTTAGTTGTTACCTTAAATTGAATAAAATCGTTAACGGGAAATTCCGTTTTATCCAGAATGATGGTATCTAACCGTTGGCTGTACAAACCTTTGGCTAGCAGCAATAGCAGCAGTGTTGTAATGTGTTTAAATAACATATCTATGGGATGTTAATCGAAGGATTATTCCATAAATAAGCCCAGTTACAATTATGTAACAGGGCTGAAACTACCCCGTCTGGCGCATGGCGCCATCCACCCCCTCAGGAGGGGGATTTAATATTACTTGCCAATACTTTCTACATGAATGTAGCCTTTGGTATCGCCAATGGTAGATTTGGTAAACGTACCATATATGCGCGTTTTGCCTTTTATAACCTTGCCTGTATTGTCGTGTATTTTAACATCGCTTGGGCTCCATCCTTTTGGCAGGTTGCTAATCTGGTTAGGGCCATCACCAACAAACACGTTAGCCTTTATTTCGCCTTTTAGGCCTGTTCCCTTTAGGTCTAAGGTCATGTCGTCTTCAATAAAAACAAACATGGGTACCTCTAACGTTCCATCAACATACACAAGCTTGTTTTCCATGTCATTCATGTTGGCATCAGTAAGCTGTGTAGCAGCTGCGGCATAATCAAACGCTTTAGGCTCTGCTTTTTCCACTTTTTTAATGTAAAGCGTAGCGTATTCATCGTCAATTCTAGACAATTCGCCGGTAATCTTCACATAACCGCCCTGGCCTACAACCTCGTTATTATCGGTATGTACTTTAAAATCGTCAAGAGTGTATTTGCTTGGCATTTTCTCCATATGATTTGGGGTTTTGCCTTGCTGAAACTCCAGGTTTACATAAAAACCTTTGCTTTGGCCGCCGCGCGGGTACATGTGGCAGCGTATACTGTTGCCCGATGTGTATAGCACGCCCGGCATGCTTAGGTAGCCTTCTATAATAATGGTTTTGCGGGCATTGTCAAATGATGCGTCATCAACCTCCTTTGGGTCAAGTTTTTGAAGTTCTTCCCATGTCATTTCTACAGGGACAGATGCCTGGGCTTTTTTATTCGCCTTTTCGGTGCTGTCTTTTTTAAG
>JBIPNX010000506.1:0-3343 GCA_044378145.1 Flavobacteriales bacterium
TTTGCGGTATCATTCCAATTAATGGTATCATTCTGGCTGTTGGGTAAACGGCTCCAGGTGATCAGAGAGAACGCGCTATCCGGGTGAAAGTACATCCGGTCCAGAATGATATGTGAGGTATCTCCAATATTCAAAGATCCGGTCCAGTTCACCGCAGTTTTAGACACCCCATTCAGATTCCATTCAATCACAGCAGAAGACAAGTTAACAGAACCATAGTTTCTCAAAACGACCTTAACATATTGGGTATCGCTTCTGAAAGGGATACTTGGGGTAATAATGGATGAAATACCCGCATCTATAGGCGGTGGGGTAAATTCATCGGCCCCGATATCAGGTGTGAGGGTATCACGTAATTGGTTATCAAAGTCGATCGTTACTTTTGGATGCACCAACGCAGCCATGTTCAAATCAAGGCTTTTGATGTGAAGGTCGTCTGCCGATAGAAATTCTGGATTTAAGTTTAAGGAATTGCTATCCTTTCCACTGGCTCCGGTATAGCCGGACAAAGTGGTATAATTGGAGCCGTTGTAGTAAATCAGATTGGTGCCATTCGATCTGAAATTGTTGTAATTTGCCCTTGTATAATCAGCGTTTCCCGGCAAGTACATGGCATAACCGGGTCCTTCGTTGACCAAAATATTGTTGAGCAGGGTATTGTTACTACCATAATAAATATACAATGCAGAACTTGACGAACTCGTATTTGAACGCAATCTGATGGTGTTATACAAAATTTCAAACCGGTTAGGATACTCCATATACATGCCATGAGTGGTTCCTCCATTATAGTTTAAGTCAACCATGTTGTTAGAAATCAAACTTGAATCTGCATTATTGATATCATAAGTATAAATGGCATACCTACCATACACTTTGCGTTGAACCTGATTACCTGAAATATTAAATCTACCATAAGAATTGGTGAGGTAGACACCCGCATCACCTCCCGTACTTGAGTTGTTATTGATCATTCGGTTTCTCAATATCTGAGGGGCATTCTGATACCTTAAAAAAACCGGATAATAATATTGTTCCAAGAATAAGTTGTCTGAAATTAAAGTGCCTTGTTCAAAGTAATTGGGATAGGTGCCTGAAGTGTTACCGTAAAACCAGATACCATACCCTCCATATAAAAATGCATTCCCTTTGAATTCATTAAATTGATCTGAAATACTGCCATAATCAGAATACACCAGACAATTATCTGATCCGGCCCAGTTCATCACAGGACCTTCTACCTTCAATCCGTTCAATGTATTATAGTTGGCCCCGTTTTGATATCTGAACACACAATTATAACTGGTATTGGTCGATCTCACGTGCATTTTTCTAAAGGTAACCCCATCGGATCCATCGAAATAGACTACATAATTGGTATCATACTGTGTAGAATTGTAGGTTAATGTAACCGCTAAACTATCATAAGCTTCACTTTCGAAAATGATGCTATGGCGTGCACCGGCTCCGTCGATGGCCGGAATTCTTACTTGTTCATTGTAAGTACCGCTTCGCACCCTGAATCTGACACTGTCGGCTATACCTGACGTAACCATCGCACTAACTGCATTTTTAAAGGTCACAAAATCGGGAGAAGTTCCACCGATGGTGTAAACGCCACTCATGGCCGTTCTTTTATTTTGGATTCTTAAGGTATCATTGCTTTTCTTTTGATCGGTCGAATTGTTGGGATCATAAGTCCAGGCGGTGATAATATTGATCGAATCGCGAACAAAGGTATAATTGCCCAAGACCACATGAATGGTATCGCCCGGATTCAAAGTATCCGTTACAGATACAACTGATGATGTGTCTTTGTTCACAATCACCCTTGCTTTAAAAGAAACAACCGTATCTATCCCTGAATTTCTAACCGATATTTTAATTGCGACATTGCCAGGTTTTATAATGTTTCCGGGACTGATAAATGCTGAAGCCGATATATCTAAAGTAGGCACATCAAATTCATCCGCACCCATGTCAGGGGTGTTACTGTTTCTGGTTTCCCTGTCAATATCCGTAGTTACAAAAGATACAGGTTTTGCCTTTTTGTCGATACCCGAACCGGAAACGTGAAGGTCTGTGGATGAATTAAAAATCGGATCCACCGATACCGAATTTGAATCATCGCCATTATTTTTAAGTCCGTCAAAATTGTAATAATTCGTACCATTTAAATTGCAGATTCCGCCAAACGGACTATAAATGTTATTATAATCTGATCTATAGCCTGTAGAATTAAAGTCTATATAAACCGGTTTACCACCTAAACTGTTCACAAAAACGTTGTTTCTTGACACCAGATAATCTGCATAATCAATATAAAATGCATTGCTATTGGCAGTATCGGTTCCGTAATAATTGACTGTATTGTGCGCCAGATAAGCTGCCTCAGCCCAATAAAGCAATAATCCATACGCATAGGATTTATTTCCACCCACCGATACCATGTTATTGAATATTCTGATGGTATCTGTATTTACCAATTGATATAAATCATCTAAATACATCCCTGCTTGTTCCTGTTTATTGGGACAGATTACAGTGTTAAAACTGAGTTCACCACTGCCCTGCCAGTCATTGCAATACATTCCATAATAACCGTTATAACCGGATGGGGATTTTATTACATTGCTTGTGATGATACAATTTCCCAACAACTCATCCAGATATAATCCCGCATAATACTGACTGTCGACATAGTTGTTTTTAAAGATTAAACCATTAATATAATAGGCATAAATAGCGGTACTTCCCCCTATCATGCTGTTCCCATCAAAAATGATTTCATTGTTTGTGGTGTATTCAGTATACACCATGGCATCAGCGTAGGTGCTGGTAGAATTCCTGTTCAGGCTGACCATTAAATTGTGATAAAACTGAATGGCACTGGTAGTTCCGTTCATATAAACCAGTCTGGAATAGTTAGAGGTTTGAGGTGACCGAATGGTCATGTATCTGAACGTTATGCCATAGCTATTATTGAATGAAATGACATAATTATATGAAGAATTGGTAGCAAATTGCAGGGTAACCTTACTGCTGTCTTTAGATTCAGATTCAAAAACGATGTCATTGCTGTTAATGGCCCCACCGATAGAATTGAATTCAAGTCTCTCAGAATATACCCCGTCTCTAACTTTGAATAAAACGGAATCTAATATTCCATAGCTATGCAAGGCATTGATAGCCTGCGTAAAATTGGTGAAATCTGGCGAACTACCTCCAATGGTATAGACTCCATTCAAGGCCGGATAAGAGGTCACTTTCGCTGTATCGTTTACATTTACGGTATCCGCTGAACCATTGGGGTTATATGACCATGATACCACGCTATACAAGG
>JBIPNX010000332.1:0-3325 GCA_044378145.1 Flavobacteriales bacterium
ATATACTACCGACGAGCTGCCTTTGGTAATCTCTACCTGCTCGGCATTTTCTAATGGGGCAAAGCTCCATTGGTTCATACCAAGGTCGGCACTGGATATGCTAAGGTTGTCTACCAATACAGCAGTACGCGAGCCTACACCGTAGGAATATGAGCTGCCTCCGCGGATAGATATTTGCCCGTCTTGCACCTGTACACCGGGTGCACGGTTTACGGCATCAGAAAGGTCGGTAGAGTTATTATTCTTTAGCTGGTCTTTGCCAATTACTTCTATAGAAACGTTTTCGCGTTTTAAATCCTTCTCGTACTGGCTGGCCGATATTACCACCATGCTTAACTGCTCTTGCTTACCGCTAAGCTTAATGTTAAGGTTGATAAGGTCTTTGCCTTTTACGTTTACTTTACGTTCAACCACTTCGTAGCCAAGCATGGTAAACTTAATGGTGTGCTCGCCGCCGCTAACAACTACTTTATAGTCGCCCTCAAGGCCGGTAACAACTTTGTTAACCCCATCAACATTAATTACTACACCTGATAGTTTTTCCTTATTGCCTGCATCGGTAACATAACCCGCAATAGTAGCGTTTTGTGCCGTGGCGGCACCGCATAAAAGAGTAAAGAGTAATACTAAGTAGCCGTGTTTCATTTATTCTTACTGTGTTATATTGGTTGACTTAAGTAATTGTAATTGCCTAAAATAGAATAATTTATTTCTGTTTGAAAATAATTTTTGCAATGCCTTTGGCAAATTTCATCCAAGCCGTAGGTTTATGTTTGTTGTATCGTTTTTCTAATCGTTTTTTATAATGCGGTACTTTCTTTTTTACTTCTGTTTGTTTAGATGAGTGGGTTACTTTTAACGTAGCCAGTTCTGCATTGTCTTCATCAACTACGCTTAGCTGAACATAATCGTTGCCAACAACCTGTATTTTGCCCAGCTGGTTTTTAAAGTTCTTGTTTCCTTTTAATCCGCCACCACCCTGGTTCCAGGCAAATTTATCGTACCCCGGGTAGCCCATCAGCTTGCTAAACTTGTTCATATAATAACCAAGGTGAGTGCCTGCAACAGCTAAGCCGCTGGCATTAAGTTCGGGCAGGCCACTGTTAGTGCCATCGTCTATTTCGTTATGGTGAGTATCACCACTAACTACAATAACATCTTTAATATTTTCATTTTTAATAAAGTCGAGCAACTCTTTGCTTTGGAAAGGAAACCCAGCCCAGTAAGTAGAGAAAGAAACAGCCATGCGGAAACCCGTTCCTTTTTCGCCTGCATCGCCAGCCAACACATCCTGGGTGTTAATACCCATATCTATCATGTGTTTCAGGTTTTGATTAAAGGGCAGGCCCATTACTAAAAACTTCCAGTCGGCTTTAGATTCTTTCAACTTACTCTTTACCCAAGCCATTTGCTTTGGGCTTATAATATGTATGTTGCTATCGGGTGAGAATGACCATCGATTTTTAAGGCTGTCGTATTTAAAGTTGTACCCATTACCATCGGCAGAAAAACGGGTGTCAAGCATTATAAACTCAATATTGCCCATTACAAACGAGTGGTAGAAACCATCGGAACTATCTTTTAACGCATAGCCCGGAAAATACTCTACATAGCCGCGCATACAGTTGGTGCGAAAAACATCGGGAAAACTGTCTATCTTAATCTTATTTACAAGGACGCGCTTTTTACCCCGTTGCTGAAATTCATAACCTACACCGGTAACTCCTGCCCAGCGCGAAGCGCCCCAGGCATCATCATCATCAGGAACATAGGCAATGGGTAAATTTTGCAGTGTTTGTTTCATCCGCTTTTCGTCATACCTCCTGCGGAAAGATTCTTGTATAGCCGAATATTTTACAGGGTAATCATCGCCCATCTGGTAGCTGGGGTATGTAAAATCGCCGGTGTGGATAAGCATGCGCGGCTTCAGCTTTGCCATCACATCAAAGGTTTTCATGTTGGGCGATTCCTGGCACGAGCCTGTTACAAAAAGGTAATCGCCACGCTCGCCCGGTTTTGGAAAGGTTTGGAATGTTCCCGAAATGGAATCAACTTCTAAGGCGCGGCGTTCCCTTACTTCATTTCCTGCACTATCAGTATATACATAATCGGGGCGTGGAAACAGGAATTGTATTTTATATGTTGTGTTGCTCTTTAATCCGTTAAGATTAATGATATATGAATTATCAAGGCTTGCTGTTGTTTCTAAATCAAAGTATTGGTCTTGCGCAGTCGGGTTGTTTAGCTCATAGTAGTTCATGGTAAACTCTAAAGGCTTTACCGTACGTACATAAATACGTGCACTGCTATCGGTAACAGCGCCTACAACCGGTCCGTGGGTAACGTACTGGGCGTTGGTAGATAAGGCAAGAAAGAAGAATAAGATTGTAATAAATGGAAAGCGGTTAGTCACCCCCAAATGGTATGCATGCATAACAGCTAAAATAGAAGTATAATTTTAAATACGCTATTAAGCGGCTATTAATTTTAAGAAAAATTTAATGTGGTGAAACTGCCTTTATAAGATGAGGCTGTTAGATACGTTCTGAAACTTCGTACTTGTTACGATCTGCTGAGTTGCGTGATACCAGCTCTGCTATAAAGCCTGTTAAGAACAACTGCGTACCCATAATCATAAACAACATACCAAAGTAGAACAATGGCCTTTCGGTCATTTTATATTCGTTGTATGCAAACTTTGCAATGGCTAAATAGGCAGCAATTACAAAACCTGCCAAAAACGATAAGAAACCAAGCACACCAAAAAGGTGCATAGGGCGCTTACCAAACTTACTTACAAATATTATAGATAGTAAATCTAACGGGCCGTTAATAAAACGGTCTAACCCAAATTTGGTAATCCCAAACTTACGTGCGCGGTGTACAACCACCTTTTCGCCAATCTTTTTAAAACCGGCCCATTTGGCCAGTACCGGAATGTAGCGGTGCATTTCGCCGTACACCTCTACACTTTTTACCACATCTTTTCTATAGGCTTTAAGGCCGCAGTTAAAGTCGTGCAGGTAAATACCGCTCATTTGGCGGGTAGTCCAGTTGTATAGTTTGGTAGGTATAGTTTTGCTAAGGGGGTCGTAGCGCTTTTGTTTCCAGCCAGATACTAAGTCAAAGCCATCTTCCACAATCATGCGGCGCATTTCAGGTACTTCGTCGGGACTGTCTTGTAAATCGGCATCCATGGTAAATACCACATCGCCTTCTGCAGCTTCAAAACCTACATTTAATGCAGCCGATTTGCCGTAGTTACGGCGGAACTTTATCCCCTTAATAGGGTACTTATCTTTTAATGTTTGAACTATAGACCAAG
>JBIPNX010000333.1:0-3322 GCA_044378145.1 Flavobacteriales bacterium
AGAAGTCGAACACATTGTTAATGCCCAGTCTACTTTCGCAGCTAAAACCTTCTCCATAACGTTTGCCAATTTGGCGGCCGAGGTCTGATGCCCGCTCTTCTACATTTTTAATAAAATGTTCTGATGAAATAACAGTGCTGGGCTCGCCCGAACCGGGTTTATAAAACTGAGAGCTATAAGCCAATATGCTATCCATCTTCCTATCCATATACCCTGAAATATCCACAATAAAATCGGGTTCGATAGGCCTAAACTGAATATAATGATATACTGCTCCGGGCCTGTATGCTTCTTGTTTTACGCCATCAAGTTCAGTTTCAATTTTAGTAAGGCCGGAAAAGAAACAAGCATCGGCAACCAAACGTCCCCCTTTACCATGGTCGGGGTGGCGGTCGGCAAGCGCATTAGCAAATACCACCTTGGGGCGGTATTTACGTATCATTTGTACAACTATAAGTTGGGTTTCTTTATCATTTACAAAAAAGCCATCGGCCAGGTGAAGGTTTTCGCGTGCGCTAACACCTATAATTTTACCGGCTGCTTCGGCTTCCTTCAACCTTTTTTCAACAGAACCGCGGGTACCCAACTCTCCTTGGGTAAGGTCTATTATCCCTACTGTTTTACCCATGGCGATATGTGCCATTAACGTGCCAGAGCACGATAGTTCAACATCGTCGGGGTGAGCGCCAAAGGCTAAAATGTCTAGTTGCATAGGGTAAAAATACTATTTCTTTAACCAATCAAGCACTTTATCGCAAACAGGTGATTCAGTAGGAGTTACAAAATCAACCACATGGCCATTTTCATCTATTAAAAACTTCTGGAAGTTCCAGGTAACCGGTGCATCTACAACACCATTCTCATCAAAGCTGGTTAAGAACTTATATAAAGGATACATATCGGCGCCTTTTACCGATATTTTAGAAAACATTGGGAAAGTAACCCCGTAGTTTTTGGTGCAAAATGTTTGAATTTCAGTGTCGCTACCCGGCTCTTGTCCGCCAAAGTTATTGGCAGGAAAGCCCAGGATAACAAAATCTTTGCCCCCATACTCTAAATACAATTCCTCTAACAGTTTATATTGGGGAGTTAGCCCACACTCTGATGCGGTATTAACAACCAATACTTTTTTTCCTTTAAATGATGCCAGGCTAAGGTCTTTACCATCAATGGTTTTCATTGTAAAATCGTGCAAACTCTTCATTGGTTTTTGTGCGTAAAGTGTTGTTAGTATTAGTATTGCTAATATGGTTAATGTGTTTTTCATATATATGTTATCTTACTATAAATCCTGTTTTTGATTTATGCCTGTCAGGCAGCTCAACTTCATTAGTACTAATCTCTGCGTCGTCTGCAAATAACTCGGGATTTGTTTCTGCCTTTTTTAAATAAAACAGAGCATAAAGCATCCCCAGATAAAATGGTTCGCAGGGTATTTTATAGCGGACTAATGAACCAAAATTAGAGGTTGTTAAGCCTACAGAAAAGGCAAAGAAAAGTGCAAAAACAAGCGAAAAAATAAGCAGAGGATATTCTCCTATTCGTTTAAAAAAACCGAAAAGACCGAGAGTAAAAAACAGGCGTATTGTTAATCCGAGAAATATCAGGTTCTCTATACCTGAAATTATCATTACCGGATTTCGAGCTTCCCAAATAAATGGCCTAAAAAGCCCGGCATTAATTGCTGCAGGTATTTTTGATGCAATACCAGCCAATGATGGATCAAAATCACCAATGTCAAAACTAGCCCCCTTATACTCAACGCGCTTCAAATCTTTTTGAGTAACTACAGCTGTTTCCAAAGCTTTATCAACTGACGAATATTTATCTAATGAGCTGCCTAACTGACTCATAATAAAAACACCACCGCCACCTAAAACAACCAATAAAAAGGGCATAGCTAATACCCTTAAAAATTTACTTTTAATATTTTTTAGTCTGACAAAATTAAACCAGATAAGAGCTCCTGGTAATAACGCGATAAAAATATATGGCTTTATGCTTATAATTACCCAAGCTGACAATAGTAATATGAATATATTTTTTTTCACATTTTCTTTTGTTATAAATGCACAATAAAATGCATAAACAAACCAGCCTATTGCAGAAAATGTAAATGTGTCTTTTAATATTCCTGAACCCCAAAAAGCAGCAGATGGAATAAATAATAATGGGATTGCTAATTGTTTATAAATTTTAGGGAAAGTATCAGCAAAAACCAAATAAAGTTTAAAATTACCTAAATATGAAAAGTAAGCTAATAATATTGATGTGGGTATATATAACTTTAAGCCAATTAGACTAAAAAGTGTTGAATATCTAATCACAATCCACTCAGTTGTTTTTGTGTAGTTATATTCTGGAAATCCAATTAAACTATTAAAATTAGAATAACTCTCCTTCGATATGCCATTAAATAATATATCAAAAAAAACAGATAAATCATTAGACCCAAGCCTAAGAAACACCTGAGTATCAGCCATATAATTTAAAGTATCGCCCCCCCCGTAATAAAACAAATAAACAATACATAATGAAATTGCACCTATAATTTTTAAATACAGTCCTTTTAAAAAAAAATTGTACGCGGGATTTTTGTCAATATTTTCTCCTTGTATCTTTCTTGCAAATGTCAATATTACAATAATGTAAATTGGAGCTAATAATACCTCTAGAAATGAAAATTCATACATATTGTGAAATTATACCTATGCCTGCTTATATTTGCATTAAAAGCAAATTTAACAAAATGAATAAACATTCCGATTTAAAATATTTACTATTGGTATTGGTTTTTACAGTATTTATTAACGCTTGTGCCCAAAAACCAGTAACCACATCGGCATGGAACAGCATTTTGTTTTATAACGTAGAGAACCTGTTTGATACCATTGACGATCCATTAAAAGACGATGCTGAGTTTTTACCGGGATCTAAAAGCGATTGGAATACCCCTAAGTACAATACCAAAATAAAACATATTGGAGAGGTTATAGAAAAAGCAAATTTCCCGGTTTTAGTTGGATTTAGCGAGGTTGAGAACGATGCCGTACTGACTGATTTAGTAAAAAGCCCATTACTGGCCTCAAAAAAATATGGATTTGTTCATTTTGACTCGCCAGACGAGCGTGGGATTGACGTAGCCCTACTTTACCGTACCGATTTATTTAAGGTTAATTCATCTAGGGCTTTACCAGTTATATTCCCTACCGAGCCTACCGATAAAACCCGCGATATACTTTATGTATCAGGCATATTGAGTGGTGAAACAGTTCACATTTTTGTAAACCACTGGCCATCGCGTAGCGAGGGTGAAGAAAAA
>JBIPNX010000334.1:0-3319 GCA_044378145.1 Flavobacteriales bacterium
AAACCTCAGGCGTTAGGCCCAGCTCGTAAGCAAAGGTAAACTCGGTTTGGTTGTCCCAATCGTAGCTATAAGCTTCTACATTGTAAGGAATAGGCTGGCCAAAGTAGCGCACCTCATTCTCTTTCATATACTTATCCAAAGCGTCGGCCATGGCGTTGGTTACCAACTCGCCCAAAAGGTCTTTGCCCATGCGCTTTTTAATAACCGCAGCAGGCACCTTGCCCGGACGGAAGCCCGGCAGTACAGCCTGTTTTTGGTATTCTTTTAGTTTTTTCTCATATGTATCGGCATAATCAGCAGCCTCAACTGTTACTTTCAGCACGTCATTTAATGGGCCGATGTTTTCGCGGGTAATATTCATGATATGGTATTTACAAAAATAAAGCCGCAAAGATACTACGACATTTTGACAGGGGCAAATTTCAGTTCCCGGTTGCCGGTTGACAGTTGGCAGTAAGGATAGGCAATAAAAAAGCCCCTTGCGGGGCTTTGTATTATAAACTACTCGTCGTCTTTATCCTTGGCCTTATCAACCTTAAGCTTCATGCCCTGGGCGTAGGTAACGCTTTTTTGCGGCCTAACGGTTTTCTTGCTCACCATTAGCCTTGCACCGGCGCCTTTGGCAATGGTAAACTCCTGTCCGTTGTACTTTACTTTTTTGTTTATGGTGCTAAACATGTAGTAGCCGGCATTATTGTCAAACACAATCTCCTCGCCCGGGCCGGGGCCCACAATGGCAACCTGGCGACCGGTATTTATGTTGCGGCAAATGGCGTTGGTGCCTTTGCGTATGTGTATTACCTGCTTGTAAATGCCATTTTCAAAGCTCACCTTGCCCACTACGGCAGTGTCTATAGGCAGCACTGATGTACGTTCTAACACAATGGTGTTACCAATGTAAAACTGTATCTTTTCAATAGCAGCACTATCGGTTTTTATAGCCGATGTTTTAAAGGTTTGCGTAAAAGGCACACGGAAACAGCCCGTTAGGGCTACTATACCTGCTAATAATACTGCGTATGCTATACTTTTTATTGATTTCATTGGATTTTGCTAATCACTTAACCACTAGGCACTTGGCCACTTATTTATACATTACCTCTTTTACCACCTTGATTATTTTAGCGGCATTTGGCATAAACTCTTCTACCAGTGTTGGGGCATAAGCCAACGGCACATCGGCAGTGGTAATGCGGCGTATAGGGGCGTCAAGGTAATCAAAGGCGTTTTTCTGCACCATGTAGGTAATCTCGGTGCTGATGCTGGCCAATGGCCATGCCTCTTCTACTATTACCAGGCGGTTTGTTTTCTTAACCGATTCTATAACCGTTGCATAATCTATAGGGCGAACGGTACGCAGGTCAATAATTTCAGCCTCTATGCCTTCTTTGGCTAATTCTTCAGCAGCAGTAAAGCAGGCTTTCATAATCTTACCAAACGATACAATGGTAACATGGCTACCTTTGCGCTTTACATCGGCAACGCCAATAGGCAACAGGTATTCGCCATCGGGCACATCGCCTTTGTCGCCATACATCTGCTCGCTCTCCATAAAAATAACAGGGTCATCGTCGCGAATGGCGGCTTTTAACAAGCCTTTGGCATCGTATGGATTACTTGGTACCACCACCTTTAAACCGGGGGTATTGGCATACCAGTTTTCAAACGCCTGCGAGTGCTGTGCACCCAACTGTCCGGCCGAAGCCGTAGGCCCGCGGAACACCATGGGTATTTTATACTGGCCACCGCTCATGCTCAGCATTTTAGCGGCCGAGTTTATAACCTGGTCTATTGCTACAAGCGAGAAGTTGAAGGTCATAAATTCTATAACCGGGCGCAGGCCATTCATAGCCGCACCTACGCCAATACCGGCAAAACCAAGCTCGGCTATTGGGGTATCTATAACACGGTTAGGGCCAAACTCATCGAGCATGCCCTGGCTAACTTTATAGGCACCATTATACTCAGCAACCTCTTCGCCCATAAGGAACACATTTGGGTCGCGGCGCATTTCTTCACTTAAAGCCTCACGTAAGGCTTCACGAAATTGAATTGTCCTCATACAAGGACAAAGATACTAAGATTTTGATGAGTTGGGCTTTTCAACCGGACCTGCCTTGAAGAACCTGCGGAAACTGGCTTCTATGTTCTTATGGGTGGTATAAAGCCAGTAGGGAAGCATCATTACCGCAAAAATCAATACAGTGAAATACAGCAAAAACCTTGATACACTAAAAAACACAGCGCTTAATATGTTTACACCTGATGAAAATATAAAATTGAATAACTTTACAATCATGGCCTGCTTATACTATAAGTGTGGTTACATTAGCAAACATAAGGAGATAGACAGGGTATTGATATTTATTTCGACAACCGGTAACTTTTTGCCGATAGTTGGCAATATTAGAATGATATTAGGAAATTAACCCACCAACAAAGCATACACATTGTCGCGCTGTTCGCGGCTAATGGGTATTTGTTGCTCATTTTCCATAACAAGGTACCCGCCATCGTTCCGCACTATTTTTTTAACCTTATCGGTGTTAACTATATAGCTGCGGTGTACACGGTAAAAATTACCGTTGCTAAGCAATGCAGGTTCATATTCCTTCATCACCTTTGATACCAAAATGCTATCGCCCACTTGTAAATGAAAACGGGTGTAAGAGCCGTCGGCCTCCAGGTAAAGAATATTCTGAATATCAATAAACAATATGCTGTTGCCTGCCGGCAGCGCCAGTTTAGAAACCTTTTTACCTGATACTGCCTGCTTTAATACTTCCATTTGTTTATTGTCCGTATCGGTTAAGGGTTGCAGGCTTTGCAACTTACCAATGGTGCGCTCCAACTGGCTAATTTGTATGGGTTTTAGCAGGTAATCTACCGCCGATATTTCAAAAGCCTGCACGGCATACTCGCTGTAAGCAGTGGTAAAAACTATTTTAAAATCAACCTTATCAAAAAACTCAAGTAGCTGAAAGCCATTGTAACCGGGCATTTCAATATCAAGAAAAACAACATCGGGTTTGTACTGGTGTATGGCTTTTACTGCCGATGGTATATCGTTTGCCTGCGCTACCACTTCAATAGTAGCATCAAACTCTGCCAACAGTTCTTTTAAAACACTGCGGGCCTTGGTTTCATCATCAACAATAAGGGCTTTCATAACAAATACAAAGTTTGGCTAAAATAATATTAATTTACCTATACTAATTGGTATACAGCGTGTTTGACTTTGTGTATAACTACTAATTATCCAGGTACGGAATACTAAGCTCTACACGCGTACCCAATGCATCGCCGCCGGTAGATTGCA
>JBIPNX010000516.1:0-3315 GCA_044378145.1 Flavobacteriales bacterium
GATCTTCTCTCCATTTAATCCAAGTGCCTTGGTCAGGGATGCGAAGCTTCATCTTATTATCAAAAGATAATGTCGGTCCAAGTTCGGAGGCGTCATTCCAAACAGCAGATTTGAGCAACTGTATCTTCGACATGCAGGATAAAAATACTAATTTTTTTTTTGTAGTGAAGTATTTCTGTACAATTTCCAAGTCCAAGTTCCGGAACTCTAGGTCAATTCTCGCCCAAGATTTGGCCAAGATTTGGACGAGAATTGCGTAAAATTGTAAATGATTACGCACGAAATAGGGTTTTATTCACGGGAAAATAAATACCGTTTGCGTGAAAAACGAAATATGGCAATGGCCTCATAAAACTAAAGTCTATGGGAAGATGTCAGCTCTTTATGAGGAAAATGATTTGAGTCGAAAGCAGCTAAGGTACATGCATCTGTATATCTTTCACTTTAGAGAAATCAGAAAGAACAGCGGTTCTGATGGCCCGGGGATGAGTTATCAGCCTTATACAGCGCTATACTTGAACGATTATTTCGGATATGCGTAGGCATCAAGTTCAGGCAGTAACGAAGCTATTAGTTCTTTATGCAAACATTGTTCCTACAAAACATTTGAAAAAGAACATGTGTTGTTTTTTAGAGAATATCAAAAGTGAAGATCAGAAAGCTATGCCAGTGCTTGAACTATTGCCATCCCAGTGCCAAGCCAAGGCAGTTGCTGGAGCAGCTTCTGAAAATCATTCGACCGAACCGGAAAATTCGCCTGCGACAATTGAGTTTGTCAAAGCAGTTGCTGCTTCTGAAAATCATTCGATCGAACCGGAGCTGTCCAGGCGACAGCGTCGACGCAGCTGTCTCGCCGCCCGGCGGGGCGGCAGGGGCGGGGGCGGTGGGAGCGGCGGGGCGGGGGGGGAGGAGGAGGAGGACTGATTCGTGGGCCGGCAGCAGGAGGACTGCAGCTAGGTCAGCTTTCGCTTTGCCGAGGAGGTGACGCTGCGGGCGCGCTGGCCGTGCGGGCCTGCGCGCGGGCCGTGAGGGTCGGCTGGACCTGCGGTATACCTGCGGCCGGCCGGCGGAAACATGCGGCCGGCCGGCGGCGGCATGCTTCCGATTCGCCGCGGGGGGGTGGGGGGATGGGGGCTTTTCGCGGAGGGAGCGGGGAGAGGGCCATGGAGGGTGGGGATCAGGGCGGATGCGGGGGCGGCGGGGGCGGCGGGTGTGCGCGTACGCCGCACCGGTATATGCTGCCGGCAACCGGCCGTGTATGATGGAGGCAGATGGCGGTGCTAAAGCCGCGTGTCTTCGGCCCCAACGGCTCGCAGACGATGCTGATCTCAAAAGCAACATGACTGGGTGTCCAGCCAGTCTCTCCGTGCTGCCCGCCACCCTCCCCCCCTGCCCCTCGCGCGCGCCAATCGAACCTTCAGCCGAACCTACTCGTCCTAATCGCCACCGTAGCACACGCCATATGCAGGAGCGCCCGGCAGACGCGCGCTCCTGGCTGTGCCCACCCCCAACATGCTCGCACACGACACTTTTTTGGCCAGTGCGGATGGCCAGCCAGCGCGTCGATGGCATGGTGGGCCTTCGGCTTCCGGCCCCGCCGCTCGCAGCCACAGGCTTCGGGCCGGCTGCCCGCAACCTTCTCTTCCCCCCCGCGCGGGCCGACCGAAAAACTTAAGCTGAACCGACTCGCCCCAATCACTGCAGATGCTGAATGCAGGAGGCGGGGCAGGTGCTTGTCAGCCGCGCCCCTCACTACCCGTTCAACGCGCGCACTGTTTCCAGTGACACGTTGCCCGGCGCAGGGCTGGCGGTGCCCAGCATCCGCCGCTCGCAGTGACAGGCCTGAAAACGGCGGCCGGGCTGGCGCGCTGGCCGTGCGGGCCTAGGCGCTGGCGCGCTGGCGCGCTGGCGCGCTGGCCGTGCGGGCCTAGGCGCGGTCATGGGCCTTGTGTCTCTGTGCAGCTTGCCTGATCTCTTGCATGTGCTGTGCCGAGCGCCCGTCAGCTGCTCTGTTCCGTGCCGCGCGCCTGTCAGCTGACCTCTTGTATGTGACTGTGCCGAGCGCCCGTCAGCTGTCTTGACTGTCTTGCTCAGCGTGACCGCCCTCTCTACACGGAAACAATTGGATTTAATCTACACGGAAACAAAAGGAGTTAATGCCGCTGGGGCAACACCAACACGCCGAATCTGCTGAGACTGGGCATAAGAACGGATCGATACGCGGGGATCGGTGCGGAGGTTAGCCGAACAACCAGCCAGCCAATCCTTAAACTCAGTTGAATTGGCGTCGTCAGCGGCGAGAAGGGCGCGGGAAAAAGAGATTCAGGACGAACACAGCGCGGGGACTGTGACACGCAAAGACATCAAATGGAAAATCCAGAATATGGCTTAAAAAACATCAGCAAAAATCCAGATGATGGCACAAACTCGATGATGGCACAAACTCGAAAAAACCAGATGATGGCCCAAACTCGATCCAGATCGAGTCAGACCCAGATCGAGGAATCCTAGGAGATCAATTGCCGATTTAAGTGGGCCGAATTCCATATCAAATTGCTTTGGCTGGCTTGATTCCTTTTATATGGTATAGCCAACCTTTAATTTACGAATGGGAAGCCAGCTGCTCTGTATGCCAAAAGACGATTGCAGAGATCCGTTTTCAGTTAACATCCTAGCAGCCTCAAAGATCCAGTAAAAAATTGACTCAAATTGTGATGATGTTCAATCAGATCATCAGAATGGGGTGCGAGGCAACACTGCCTGTTGCTGGACGGAAAGGATATCAAAGGTTTTGCCATACATGATTGAACCCACCAGGAAAATCAATGTGTTGGTGAGAATCACTGAGATTGTTTTAAATAATTAAAAACGGACATTCGTTTTAAGTGGGTCACAAGGATCTGGGAAATATGATTTAATGTTTAGCCCTGGTGTACAGTAAGCACACCTCTTCGCGCGAGGGGGGCGGAGGGGGCAGTTAGGGCCAAACAATTGCTTCGGAGCAAATCGCTCCTAGCGTTGCGATTCGAAACGGTGCTGTCTGAAAAAGGGGAAAGTGAAGCGACGCTGTATAAAACACCTCTTTGCCATGAAATCGCTCCGAGGTTCTTTTTTGCAAGAGCAAATTAAAACTCGTTATGTAACATTTTCGATATGACTCTTGACGTGTTATGGTATGTACCGACCTGTACCGTTATGTGACATTTCTCAAGTAGTACGTACCGGTACATACTATATCATAGTACAGGTCGGTACAGGTCGGTACGTACCGGTACGTACTGACATGTACCAGGTGTATAGGATTCCAGATGGTGC
>JBIPNX010000025.1:0-12125 GCA_044378145.1 Flavobacteriales bacterium
TTCGCACCAATGAAAAAGATACTGGTAGCCAACCGCGGCGAAATAGCCCTGCGCGTAATGCGCTCTTGCCGCGAAATGGGTATTAAAACCGTGGCCGTTTATTCTACGGCCGACCGTAACTCACCACACGTTAAATATGCCGATGAGGCTGTTTGTTTGGGTGGTCCTGCATCGGCAGACAGTTACCTTAACAAGCAAAAAATTATAGATGCCTGCAAACAGTTAGGCGTTGATGGTATACACCCCGGCTACGGCTTCCTCTCTGAGAATGCTGAGTTTTGCCGCATGGTTACCGATGCAGGTATAACCTTTATTGGCCCCAGCCCTGAGGCTATGGAAATAATGGGTAGCAAGCTGGCTGCTAAAGCTGCTGTTAAAACCTATAACATTCCCTTGGTACCGGGTTTAGATGTCGCTATAACCGATGTTGAGGCAGCCAAGAAATTATCAGACGAAATAGGCTATCCAATCCTTATTAAAGCCTCTGCCGGTGGCGGTGGTAAAGGTATGCGGGTGGTTGATGAACCAAGCCAGTTTGAGGAGCAGATGAACCTTGCCGTTAGCGAAGCTACATCAGCCTTTGGCGATGGTTCTGTGTTTATAGAGAAGTACGTACTATCTCCCCGCCATATAGAAATACAGGTAATGGCCGATAAGCATGGCAATAGCGTGTATTTATTTGAACGCGATTGCAGTGTACAACGCCGCCACCAAAAAGTGGTTGAAGAGGCCCCAAGCGCTGTTTTAACACCTGAAATACGCAAAGCTATGGGTGAGTGTGCGGTAGATGTGGCACGCGCCTGCAATTACTATAATGCCGGTACGGTAGAGTTTATTGTTGATGATAAACTGAACTTCTACTTTTTAGAGATGAATACCCGCCTGCAGGTTGAGCACCCTGTTACCGAAATGATATCAGGTGTTGACCTGGTTAAGGAACAGATAAATGTGGCTCGTGGCGAAAAGCTATCATTTACACAAGAAGACCTTAAGATAAATGGCCACGCAATTGAGATACGTGTGTATGCCGAAGACCCGCAAAATAACTTCCTGCCCGATATTGGCACTCTTACCCGCTATCGCCGCCCATATGGTTTAGGCGTTAGGGTTGATGATGGCTTTGAAGAAGGCATGGATATACCCATTTACTACGACCCGATGATATCTAAGCTTATAGCCCACGGAAAAGACCGTACAGAGGCTATTGAGCGTATGATACGTGCTATTGACGATTACGAAGTAGCGGGGGTGGAAACAACCTTAGGCTTTTGTAAATTTGTACTACGGCACGATGCATTCGTATCGGGCAAGTTTGACACCGGTTTTGTGAAGGACCACTTTAAACCTGAGTACTTGCAAACCAAAGAGGGCAATACTGAGGAAGAAACACTGGCAGCCCTTTTTGCTGCCGCCATACACAGCCAAAAGCCTGTTGCCGCGACTGCTGAAACCAATACCACAACCCAACAATCTAAATGGCGCGAACGCCGTTACAACTAATGAGCAATATATCACCATTAAAAGCTATATCGGCAATAGACGGGCGCTACTGGAACATAGCACAACCCCTTACTGCTTATTTTTCTGAAGAGGCCCTGATGAAATACAGGGTGCGTGTAGAGATTGAATATTTTAAAGCTCTTTGCAACATCCCGCTTCCGCAACTGGAGGCTTTTCCACATAGTGCATATTCGCAGTTAGATGCCATTGTTACCGACTTTTCGGAAGCCAATGCATTAGAGATTAAAGAAATTGAAAAGACTACCAACCACGATGTTAAAGCGGTTGAGTATTTTATAAAAGGCAGGTTTGAGAAATTGGGTTTGCAACAGTTCTCAGAGTTTATCCATTTCGGGCTAACATCGCAGGACATCAATAACACTGCTATTCCGCTTGCCCTTAAAGAATATTTAGAGCAGGAGTTTGATGTGCAGCAGGAACATTTACTTAACCGTTTAGGTGAGCTTGCCGATCAGTGGAAAGATATTCCAATGCTTGCACGCACCCACGGGCAACCTGCATCGCCTACCCGTTTAGGTAAAGAGTTAGACGTATTTTTCGAACGTTTAAACGTACAGTTTGCGTATTTAGAAACAGCCTTGCATTCGGCTAAATTTGGCGGTGCTACGGGTAATTTCAACGCGCATAAAGTAGCCTACCCTAATATTGACTGGCATGCATTTGCCGATAATTTTATTGATAATACCCTCGGCCTAGACCGTTCGTACCCAACTACTCAAATAGAGCATTACGACAGCCTTGCAGCCATTTGTCATACCTGCTCACGCATCAACACAATCCTTATTGATTTATGCCGCGATATGTGGACATACATCTCTATGGATTACTTCAAACAAAAATTGAAAGAGGGCGAAGTGGGTTCATCGGCTATGCCGCATAAAGTAAACCCTATCGACTTTGAAAATGCTGAAGGAAATTTAGGTATTGCCAATGCTTTGTTTGAGCATTTGGCCGCTAAGCTTCCAATATCGCGCCTGCAACGCGACCTTACCGATAGCACTGTATTACGTAACCTGGGCGTACCGTTTGCGCACAGCTATGTAGCTATAGTATCGCTTACCAAAGGGTTGAATAAACTGTTGCTTAATGAAGATGCAATAAATGCCGATTTAGAGCGCAACTGGGCTGTGGTTGCTGAAGCGGTACAGACAATTCTTCGCCGCGAAGGGTACCCAAAACCATACGAAGCACTTAAAGCCCTTACCCGCACCAACGATAAAATTACGCAGCAAAGTATGCACGCATTTATTGATGGGCTTGATATTTCTGCGGAAATTAAAACCGAACTAAAAGCTATTACTCCGTTTAATTATACCGGTGCATGAAAAAACTAATTGCCCTTGCCTTTTTATTGGTAATAGCTATTACTGCGGGAGCGCAAGCACCCAAAACGTATAAGTACCAGGAGTACCTGAAATCGTCGCCACGCACTATCTATTTCAGGGATAGTGTTTTTGCCATAGAGTCTATGCGCCCGTTTGATAAGAGCGGTTACCTGATGAGTACACTTAATAACGAGATGATTATTTTCCAGCTCGTAAAATTGTTGCCCGACTCGCACTTGTTTCAATTAATGGCGTTGCGGTTTAACGATAAAGGCAATGGGGTAGTAGAGCCTAAAGAGAACAGTCAGGTAATGTCGTTAGCGCTAACCTATGTGCCCGGAAGTTCTATTTTGTATACTGAGTTTACCAACGATGCTAAGTTGTTTTTGGATATTATAAAATTCTCTAAAACCAAAGCGGCACTGGATAGTATTGGCAAGTTTAAAGAGTTTTGCCTGGAAGATGATAATTATAGTATATTGTTTTTTAGTGCGGATATTGAGCTGTTTGATATGCAAAAGAAAATGTATAACCTGATGGTTTTCTCAAAGCATAAATACGAAAATGCGTTTAAGCTTAAATATCCATACAAGGTTGATGTGCAGGAATCGGACTTGTTTTACAGCAAGAATATTAAGCACGATACCCTTTTCTTTTCTCCTCCCAAAGGTGTGTTAGGCAATATTGCCAAGGTTGATAGTATTATTCGCAATGCCGAAGGAACACCCCTGTATTCTATGGAAATGATGGGCATGCGTATCTATTCAAACCTGAATTATATAGTAAACACACTGGAGTTTAAAAAGTCAGATAAATCGGATGATATTCCTTATTCATTTTCTATAATTAAAACGGATAAAGAAGCATTCCAGGTAAACTATGAATATTTTACTGAAGATATGGACATTATCTTAAAGGATATTCCAGTAATTAAAGACCAGTTAAATAAATTATGCGCAGGGTTTGGTATAACAGTGCCAACTGAAATAACCAACTTTTTAAATACCTATAAAACGCAGGAATACTTTGTTAAGCTATATACTATTGGCGATTATGCCGCACGTTTTAAGCTGATAAATTTCCACGACAATAAAAGGGTATTATTGACTATTGCCTCTAAGGGTTCTATAAAACAGTAATTACTGTTTTATAAACTTACCCTGTATTGGTGTCTTTCCCCCATTAACAATAAGGTAGTAAATGCCGGTTGGCAAAGCATCTGTATTCACTTTTACTAAGTCTCCGGTAATGCGTTGCGATTGCATTCTTTGTCCGATACTGTTATATACATCAATTGACGTGTAAGTATCAACAGGCAACCTCATCCACAATTCATTTTGCGCGGGGTTAGGGTATACATCAAGCTTTTCTGCTTTTTGTTCATTTACTCCAATTACAACCGGGGCAACCCTTTTCCAATGGTTAGCGCCGTCTAAAACAGTTTGTGTGTGGGCAACAACTGTATCATCAGTCATGCTTAAAATAGGGCAGTAGATATAAGTAGCAACGCTGCTGTCAGGTTTTACATTCAGCAATCCATAGCCATGTTGTATCAGTTCTGTGTATACGTGGTTGGGGTTAACAATATCAATGTATTCAACAATAACAGGCTGCAATGATGCATCATAACCCATCTCGTCAAAATTACCACGGCTAACACTGGTAGGTAAAAACTCAACGGCAATAGAGCCCTGGCCTGTAGCAGGAAAATACGTTAAGGTATCCTGTGCATCTATTGGTAAGTCGGCTAATTGAGAAAAATGCGAATCGCCCGAAACAAAAACCACATTATCAATATCCAGTGAATCGATATACTTCAATAGTTTTTCACGCTCCAGCATATAACCATCCCACGCGTTTTCAAATAATACGGTGGTGTTGGTACCCAATAATCCTTCCAACCCTTCAATGCTCCAATGCGTAACCATTTTAGGCGTGCCTACAATTTTCCATTTGGCGGTAGATGCAGCCAGCTCTGTACGAATCCAGTTGTATTGGTCAAAGCCTAATACGCTGGGGTTATTTGGGCTGTATTCGTCAATATCTTTATAGCTGTGCATATCCAGCATAAAAATATCGGTAATGCCATATGTTAGCTTACGGTAAATGCGGTTACTATCGTTTTGAAGAGGCTGGGTTGTTGGTGTAAACTCAAAAAAGGCACGCGTACCAATAGGGCCATCATCGTCAAAATCGTGGTTGTCCCAGGTATGTATCCAAGGGTGCATTTGGCGTACCAGGCGCAGGTCAGGGTCCATCAGGTAATACATTTGCCTGTCTCGCCATTCGGTAAGGTTATCTGGCCCTGTGGGGAATGGTGTTGTAATACGCACCTGCTCATCAGGATCAACAAAATCGTATATATAATCGCCTAAATGGATTATTACATCAATGCTTGTATCATTAGCCATGTGGCGGTAAGCATTAAAGTAGCCCGAGAATATACTGGAGCATGATACAATACCAAAATTTACAGGTTTAGCAGGATTATCAGGCGCAGTTCGTGTGCGGCCGGTAACCGAAAGTGAATTGCCTGGTGCATGAAACCGGTAGTAATAATTAGTATTGGGTTGAAGTCCTGTTGCTACAGGTTTAACCGTAAATGCATTGTCGGGTGTAACAGATACAGTTCCGCTGGCTGCTATATCGGTAAAAAGGCTGTCGTTGGCAACCAACCAAGTAACATCTTGCCCAAGGGTAGAAGGCCCGGCATACGTCCATAATTGAACACTTGTAGTGGTTGGGTCGCCCGATGCTACACCATAAATAAAAGGGTAGTGCAGGGTATCGGCATACATATTCAGGTTTACTTGCGAATAAGCAAACGAGGGTAGTAACAAAAACAGAAGAGCAAAATATTTCATGCTCTCAATATAGCAATTACTGGCCTTTTATTATCACCCTTTCAACCAAATTACTACCAAAGGCATAAGGTATATAAGCATACGTTGGTATGGGCTTGGTGATGATAAGGTTGGCAACCTTTCCTTTAGCTATAGTGCCCAGTTTCTCTGATAACTCCAGCGCTTTAGCTGTGTTGATAGTGGCTGCATTAATGGCCTCTTCGGGTAGCATTTTCATTTTTATGCAAGCCAGCGATACCACTAAGCACATATTACCTGTTGGCGATGAGCCGGGGTTATAGTCTGATGCTATGGCAACGGCTAAGCCTGCCTCTATTAATTTGCGGGCAGGCGGGTAATCTAAGTTGATAAAGAATGCCGAAGCGGGTAGGAGGGTAGGAATGGTATCTGAACCTAGGAGGGCTTCTATTTCTTCATCGCCGGCATGCTCTAAATGGTCAACCGATAGGGCATTGTATTTAACACCAACCTGCACACCGCCCGAGAAATCAAGTTGGTTAGCATGCAGGCGGGGCTTTATCCCCAGGCTGATTGCTTTTTCCAATATGCGGCCTGTCTGGTCTACGGTAAAGAACCCACGCTCGCAAAATACATCGCAGTAATCAGCAAGGCCTTCATCTGCCACGCGGGGAAGCATTTCATTAATCACAAGGTCAACATAGCCCTCGCGGTTTTCTTTGTATGCAGCAGGAAAAGAGTGCGCACCAAGAAAAGTAGTCTTAACAAACAGGTTGGTATTCTCTTTTACCTTGCGTGCCACGCGTAATATCTTCAGCTCATCTTCAACGGTTAATCCGTAGCCGCTTTTAATTTCTACCGCACCGGTACCGTAGCTTTTAATCTCGGCTATACGCAGCATGGTAGCATCAAAAAGTTCTGCTTCATCGGTATGTTGTAAACGTGCAGCAGAGTTTAAAATACCGCCGCCACGCTTGGCTATTTCTTCATACGAAAGGCCCTTTATTTTATCTACAAACTCCGTTTCGCGGCTGCCTGCAAAAACAAGGTGCGTATGGCTGTCAACCCAGGCGGGTAAAACCAAACGGCCTGTGGCATCAATAACTTCGTCGTAGTTTAGGTTATCTTTATCAAGGTGGTCCATAGGGCCAAAAGCCTTAATGGTTTCGCCTTCAATAAGCAAAAATGCATTGTCAACCGTTGGCAACTCAGCCATGTTGGCTCCTTTGCTAATGGTAATGTTGTAGTAGTCAACTCCTACTAACTGTTTTATATTGGTAATTAACGTGGTTTTCACGCAGCTAAAATAAGCCTTTTATTCTACTACCACTTTTTGAGAATACACAACCCCGTCCATAGTTATGCTCACCATGTAAATGCCTTGTGTGGCATTGGCTAAGGTTAGCGGCAACAGGTTTTCTCCCGCTTTAAGGCTAACATTATCGCCCAATACAACACGGCCTGTTATGTCGTATACAACGATAGAAGCCTTGGTAGTTTTTTGCGCGTTGATAGTTAACGAATAGTTGCCGTTGCCGGGATTGGGGAATACCTTAACGGTTTTAGCCGTTGCATCGTTTTCGTTTACATCTGTATACAAATAGGTGTACACGGTAATTTTATCTGCATTAGTACCGCCGTTGTTTATAAGGTAAATTTTGCTACCATCAGACGATACCGCAATATCACGTAGTCTGCCGTTAAGGGCATGATCGTTAGCAAAAAACACATATGGGCCGGGAGTTGCCATGCTTTTTCCATCAGCATTTAGTTTGAATTGGTATACAGCCTGGTCGTTACTGGTACCATCTTTTAAACTAACCACCAGCAGGCTGTTTTGCCATGAAGGTATCGCATTGCTTCCATAGTATATACCATCTGACGGGGCAACGGTGCACCAGTTTAAGTACTCTGGGTCGGTAGGTTGTGGAGAAGCACAGAATGAAAATAACGGTTGAACTAACGAGTCGTTAAGGATTTGTGCATGGGGCACATAATTATTTATGTAATCCCATTCTCCGGGGTAGTTATTATCGTAATGGACACCGCGTACCCATTTCCAACCGTAGTTCATGCCTTTATAAAGCACGTTTACTTCATCGTCGGTACGGTCGCCATGCTCTGCATCATATAATACATCCTGCAGAGGATTATACATTAATCCCTGTGGGTTACGGTGCCCTCTGGTCCAGAATGAATTACCCGATATGGGATTATCCTGTGGGATAGTTCCATCTATATTAAAACGGTGAATTTTTCCGTTTTTATAATTAACGTCCTGCGCATTATAATTGGGGTTGCTTTCTAATGGGTCGTAGCAATTTGGGGCGTTGGTTTCCGATATTCCATTATCGCCAATACTTAAATATAAATAGCAAATATCATTTTGCTTTGTGGCTAACAAACGCCCGCCAAAATGGTCGTAGCCAATGGGCATCATGGTAATAAGGTCGGTAGGGTCAGAGGCCACATTGTTTATCACATCCCAGGTTAGGCGCACAACCTTAAGCTTAGTTGCAGGTGCTTGAACGGTACCACTATTGTAAGAGTATACATAGTATATATACGATAACGATGGCAACATAAAATCCGGGTGTAAAGCAAGGCCAAATGTGCCTTTCCCAATCTGAAAGCTGGTGCAAACAGGGTTAGCCTCTAATGGCGAACCGGCAAAATAATCGGGTGCGGTATATACTACTGTTTTAGCGCCGCTTACAGGGTCTACACGCGATACTTTTCCGCCATTTTCGGTAATCCATAAATAGCCATCAGGCCCGTAGGTCATTTCCCAAGGGTTAGAAAGTTGTGTTGGCAATTCGCTGCGGCTGAATGTGGGTTGGGCGCTGCACAAGCAGGTTATAAGTATACAGGCAAAAGCAGCACAAAAAAATCTCATATCAAGCAGTATTTAGCAGAAAGGTAGCTAATTATATACTAAAATTTACCCGGTGGCCTACCATTTTGGCGGTCGGCAGGAATAGTTGGTGTGGCCGGGCTGGTGGGGTTGGTTTGTGCCGGTGGCACCGATGGTGCTGTTGGGCTATACGGTTGAGGTTGCGATATATCTTTGGGTGTCGCCAGGTTTGGTTGGGGGGTAGTGCCTTGCGGTGGTTGCCTTTTAATAGTATCTGTATAGGTAGGCTTAACAACAGGGTCGGTATTTTGATTACGTGGCCCACGAGTTAACGTTGGTTTAGTCTTAGGTCCGATAGTATCTATAACTTGGGCAGAGGCGCTATATGTTAACAGCGCGCAAACCGCCAGGGCAATTAATTTCATAGTGTTCTAATTGGGTGTATTATTAGAACATCAAGAAAAGGGAGAATGTTTACTGCTCCTTTCTTACCCAATACAAACCTTTTACGTCTGCTTTCCATTTGGGCAATATCATTACAAGGATAATCTCTTCAATAAGGTCTAAAATGGTAGCAACAGCTGCTGTATAAAACAACCACACAGGTACAACAGGTAAAAAGAAAACCAATATAAAAAATGCACCTTGTAAAAAAGCGGCAAACTTAGCGGTATATGTATGGAAGCCGGTTATTTTACCATACTTAATTAAGGCTGATAAAACCTGGGCCAGGTATAAAACGCCCATAATAATAACAATGACTATCTGCTGTTCTATAAATCCTGATTTGAAAACTACAACACCTGCTATGGCGGCTAATACCGTTAGGTCGTCTGCAATAGAATCAACCTTGCTGCCGAATACACTGGAGACTTTAAATTTCCTTGATAAGAAACCGTCTATTAAATCAGTAAAAAAACTAAGCGCTAAAAACCACTTAAAAATATTTTCCTGTTTGGTGAGTATTAGAGCACCTAAACCGAAAGCTGCTACTAACCGGTAAAGGGTTATTGCGTTAATAAAATAATAGGATCTTTTGTGCATAATCCGGGCGCCCTTTAGTATTGTTTTATAAAGAAACAAAAAATAAGACCCTAATGTTTCAGGAGTTGAAACGCAAACATATGGTTACAGGAATTACTTAATACTATTCAGCACAAACTCTACACGGGCATCAAGCTCTCCCGGAGGGATATCCACCAGCTTATAACCTAAATCGGCGTAGGTTTTTGCTATGTACGAATGTATGGTAACGCTCTCGGCATAAGTCTCCCTGCGCTCGTTATCGTTTTTGAATATTGAATACCAGGGCGGGGTAATAAACACCATAGTGTTGTACCTGTAATCGCGGGCTGCTTTTGCAAGGCTTTCCTTTACCTCAAGCTCCTGGCGGTACATAAAAGCCAAGGCATCGGCAATGGCACGGTCAAAAAACACAGGCTTATCAGGTGGTACCGCTAAGTACGATTGTATACGTTTTTCAATAATAATCTCGGTAAACTTGGTAACATCAACCCACGGCAAAATATTGCCGCCGGTATCCAGCTGTTCCTTAATTACCTCGCGGCTGTTTTCATGGCAAACCTCATGGCCCAATTCTTCCAGGCGCTTAATAATGGTGGTTTTACCAAATCCGGGGCCTCCCGTAATAATATATCGTTGGTTAGGTACTTCCACTTTTTACAGTACCATTTCAGGAATATTGCCTTCTACAATAAGGTTGGCAGCGGTAGAGTTTACAATATGCTCAACCGATATGCCCGGTGCGCGTTCTACCAGTTTAAAACCTTGTGAGGTAACGTCTATCACCGCAAGCTCAGATACTATACGCTTAACACATTTAACACCTGTGATAGGCAGTTCGCATTGCTTTAACAATTTGCTTTGGCCTGCCTTGTTTACGTGCTGCATAGCCACAATAATATGCTTGGCCGATGCCACTAAATCCATAGCGCCACCCATGCCTTTTACCATTTTGCCCGGTATCTTCCAGTTGGCAATATCGCCGTATTCCGATACTTCCATTGCGCCCAGTACGGTAAGGTGTACGTGGCCGCCGCGTATCATGGCAAAACTCTCGGCACTGCTAAACAGCGATGCGCCTTTAATGGCTGTAACAGTTTGTTTGCCTGCGTTTATCCAGTCTGCGTCTTCTTCGCCCTCAAACGGAAAGGGGCCCATGCCCAACAAACCGTTCTCTGATTGTAAAACAACACGCATTCCGTCAGGTATATAGTTGGCTACCAACGTGGGGATGCCGATGCCTAAGTTAACATACATGCCATCTTTAAGCTCTTGTGCAATACGTTTGGCAATACCATTTTTATCAAGCATAACCGAAATTTTTTTGAAAGGGCAATATTAGCAAATTAAGCCCTAGCCTTTGCGCAATAGTGAATAAAATAGCTCGTCTAAATATTCACCGTTTTTGTAAACCGACTGCCTATGTGTGCCTTCGTAGGTAAAGCCTGCCTTTTCAAGCACCTTTGCCGATGCCTTGTTGGGGCTAAATACGCTGGCATAAATCCTGTTCATACCCAGGGTTTCAAACCCATAAGCCGCTATTAATTTAGTGGCTTCGGTAGCAATGCCTTTGCCCCAATGTTCTTCTCCAAGCCAATATCCTACTTCGGCATTCATACGGTAAACATCGTCTTTGGGGAATATACCGCAGCAGCCTACAATTATCCCATCGGCCATAATTGCAAATACCTTAGTGGGATTCTGGTCTTTTAGATTATTTACAAAGGCTACCGCATTTTCAAGGCGGTAAGGATGCGGAAAAACATCGCGCATAAAGCCTGCAATTTTGGGGTTATTGCCCATGTGGGCAATGGCTTCGGCATCGTCAGTTTCTAATGGACGGAGGGTAACGGTCATTTTTTTAACAGCTATATGTGCAATATACTTAATAGAAAAGTAAAATATGTCGTTGTATAGAAAACGTAAAACCACTAATTTTAGGTTGTTGAAACATTAGTTTGATATGGAGGATAGTAAATACGATGCCGAAGGGAACCTGAAAAACGGCATTATAAAGGAGTATTTTAAAAACGGGGCGGTATCATCAGAGGGTGAATACATAAACGGAGAAAAAAACGGGCTTTGGAAGTACTACCTGTTAAACGGCCTTATAAAAGCCATTGGTAATTTTGAAAACGGCAAAATGGTTGGCCTGTGGAAGTGGTACCGCGAAAATGGTAAACTGATGCAGGAAGGTAGCTTTGGTACCGATGAAATGAAATCAGGCATCTGGAAACGCTTTCACCCCAATGGTAATTTATACGACGAGGGCCTGTATAAAAACGATGCAAAGAAAGACGAGTGGAAAACCTATAACGCTGATGGCATATTAACTAAAAAGAAAAGGTATTGATAAACTGTCTATTTTTGCAGCAGTTATCGGGATGTAGCGCAGTCTGGTAGCGTACCACGTTCGGGACGTGGGGGTCGGAGGTTCGAATCCTCTCATCCCGACAACGAAAAATACTAAACACTTCAGGTTGTTATCTGATATACATATGAGATTAGCATATATTATCACATGCCATAAAAATTCCGCACAAGTCTTACGGCTCATCAACCGTTTAAATACCCCCAATA
>JBIPNX010000335.1:0-3310 GCA_044378145.1 Flavobacteriales bacterium
CGGTTTGCTTAGTAAAATAGCGGCTTAACCATGTGTTTGATGCCTTGGTATGCCAGCGGCCGGTAAAATCTTCGGCTTTTGTTACCGTATTGTCATATACATACGTATCAGGTGTAATAGTACCGTTTGCAACCAGATTTTCAAATTGGCTAAGAGGTACTAATTGAATCTCAGGCATTTCTACCGCCAGGTTAAGGCGGTTAAAAAAGTCGATGTTAAGCTGAGAGCCTAAGCCCTTAACAAAGTGTACCGATTTATCTATAGAGCAACCCGAAGCTTCGGCCTGGGCCTCATCAACGCCTAATACTAAAAAGTAGCCGTTAAGCACCTGTGCCGATGCCCTAAGCGGTGTGCCGTGTGCAGCCCATTGAGCCACAAATTGCGCCGATGCCTCTGTCAGAAACTGTTGTTCGCTTTCTGTTAAAAGGCGGTCGGCCTGGTATATCCAAACCCGTGCATAGCCGGGTAGTTCGTTAATAGTCAACATGGGTAAAAATCTTTGTACAAAGATACGCTAAAAGTAAATCCCCGCCTTAACCTGATAGCTATACCGTGTAAGGTGGGGATACTTGATTACTAAATCTATTACTACATTATTTTTAACGGTCGTAACCACCACCCGGAGGGCCCGGAGGTCCATCGCCTGAGCGGCCGGGGCCTAAACCGTGGTTTTTCCATTCTTTCAATATCCAGATTTTAAACTCCTGCTCGGCTCTTAGAAGTAAGGCTACCTTTTTCATTGGCAGTACCTTTTTCCACTCGGCCAGGTATTTCTTTTCTATATCCAGTTCTTTTTGCCTGAAAACAAACTCATCATCAAGTGCCTTGGCAATAGCGTTATCATTCATCTCATCAAGCCCTTTAAAAGCGGCTTTTTGGTCTTTGCGGCGCTCGGTGCGCAGGTCGTCAATCTCTTTTATATAGGCGTTGTAAACAGGCCAAAACTTGGTGGCCTCGTCGGGGGTAAGGCTAAGCTTATCGGTAAAAAAACCAATGCGTTTAGAGCGAATCCAGTCGCGCACGGGGCCTTTATCGTCTTCGGGCGGGCCACCCATTGGGTTGCTACCGGGGGGTTGGGCAAAAGCATTTAGCCCCGCAGCCGCCAGTATTACAAAAATCACAGTTCTCACAGCTTTCATAAGCAATAAATTACATACCGTCTATAAGGTCGGCTAAATCTAAATTCTCTTCCGATACAATCTCAACTAAGCTATTATCATCATCGCTTATTTTTTCAGGGGCTTCGCTTAACAAACCTTCGGCGCTAAAACCGTCGGTATAGTCATAAAGCTCGTCTGCTTCAAAAGCAACAATGGTAGTGTTATTGTCGGATTTATTTTTATTTGTAACCCTTTTGGTTGTAGTGTTTTTTGCAGTTTCTGCAACGGTTTTTACATCCGGGGTTTCTACCGTTTTTACAGTAGAATTATTGGTGGGGTTACTTTTATTATCATTGGTTACCGGTTTATTGTTTGCAATGTTAACCGGTGCTGTTGGGTTATTATTAATATATGGTAAAGCAATAAATACAGCAACAACAACCACCGCGGCAATGGCTAGAGCAGGGCGTAATATCACCCCTGCATTTTGCCACCATACTTTGGTAGTGGCATTTTCATCAGCCACCTTGTCTACCACTTTAAGGTACAGGGTTTGGAAATACTCTTCAGGAACGGCAAAGCCAGTTTCATGAGGTAATTCTAATGGCTGGGTTTTAGCGACAATCTTATCGGCAAGGCTGTCAAAATAATTGGCAGGCAAAGCATAAGGTTGGGCTTTTTTAAGGTTTTCAAGGGCATCTTCAAACGGCAGGCCTTCCAACTGCACTTTTAGCTCTATGGCTTGGTGCAGGCGGTCGAAATACCCGCTAGGCACCCTAAAGCAATTAAGCTTTGGCAGGGAGTCTAACAGCGTACTGTTGCCTTCGTTATTATGTGTGTCCTCTTTCATTTGTAGTTATGACTAAATCCGTTTAAAAAGGTTTAAAGCGCTTTCATATAATCTTCAATTTTTTTTACCGCGTGGTGGTACGATGCCTTTAAAGCCCCTACCGATGTGCCTAAAACCTCCGACATGTCTTCGTATTTCATTTCATCGTAATACTTTAGGTGGAATACCACACGTTGCTTCTCCGGTAATGTTAAAATGGCCTGCTGTAGTTTCAGCTGTATCTTATCGCCGTCAAACAATGGGTCGTGCTCCATTTTTTTGCTTAGTTGGGCTTCCACATCAACCAGCGGTACAAAAATTCTTTTCTTCTTTTTATTTAAAAAGGTGATGCACTCGTTGGTTGCAATACGGTACATCCAGGTATACAATTTGGCGTCTTCTCTAAACCCCTCCAGCGATTTCCAAACTTTAACAAAAATATCCTGTACAAGGTCGTCAGCATCGTCATGGTCAACAACCATGCGGCGCACATGCCAGTATAATTTTTCCTGGTACTTTTTTACCAACAGGTTAAACGCATAGTTGCGTGTAGCCTCATCAGCAAATTTTTCCAGCAGCTCTTTATCGCTATACTCTATCAAAACCCTACAACCGTTTTTTATAATTTGTATACAGTGCTTTAGAAGCCTAAAATAACAAAAGGTTTAATCATGCTTTGATTATTTTTCTCTAAGCCCTGCTGTTGTAGTGAAATTTTGAGTTTTGTTTAACTCTCCCCCCGTCCCCCTCTCTTAATTTTAAGAGAGGGGGTGACCGTTCTGTAGTATCATCCTGGGTATAAAGTACCTTGTGTCGGGGGAGAGTTGAAAGCCTTTCTGTTGTAGTAAAATTTGAGTATTTGCAATATATAACTAAAGAGTCCCCCCCCCCTTTTGGCGGGGAATCCCTCTCAGAGGGAGATTTTTTAGTAGGGGCAAATAAAAACCCAAGCCCCCGACAGGTTTCTGTCAAGCGCTTGGGCTTAAATAATAATGTTAGTTTTATTGGCGACTTCTTTACGCCGCACTAATTGTATCAATATCAAGACTGTCACTCAAGGCAATAGGTTTTAGTTACTTTTAATTGTAGTTGGCAGTAGCTACTGCTTGGCTTTTTTGGGTTTCCTGAATATACCATCAAGAATGGTTGTCACATTTTGGTTATTGCAATAACAGTACAAAGATACGATAGTGTAGCATCGTTTTTCAAGTAAAAAATAAGTAATGTTAATAAGTAGTAAGTAAAAAAGCCCCATCGATAATCGAAAGGGGCTTTTTACTATGTTTTGTAGGTTGAAGATTATTCAATCCTGCAATCGTACTTGTGGTGAGAGTTGCCAATAATAGGGTTAGTCATTTCGTCTTCAGCATCTTTAAGGTCG
>JBIPNX010000501.1:0-3299 GCA_044378145.1 Flavobacteriales bacterium
GTTGGATATGACAAAAAGGATTTTGCCCGAAAAGCTTTGAAATGGGTAGTCGAAATTGATGCTTCGGAATGTAAAAAGTTCCCTGAAGATTGGTCGATCCTGAATATGTCTAGCCTTGACTTTATGACTGAATTATCAGGTCTACCACTTAATGAGGGCTTACCAAAGAAAAATATTTTGTGGCGCGAAATTGTTTCAAATGTCTGGAAAGAACTCCCGAGACGAAATCAAGCCGGTGACAACGTCAAGAATTCAGGGGATCACGTTCATTCTCTAGATGTTATGAGTTATCTAAACGAGAGTCTTGATCAAGACGCGACTGTAGTAACTGATGTTGGTGCTGGTCTTTTAAGTGGGCATTATATGATTTCACCGAAAAACCAGCGTATTTTCACCTCGCAAGGTCTCGGCGAAATGGGGTTTGGCCTACCTGGAGCCATAGGCGCACACTTTGCCAAACCAAAGAATCAAATCGTTTGTCTGAATACCGATGGCGCAATAATGTTTAATCTTCAGGAGCTCCAACTGGTTAAACACCATAAAATTCCGATCAAACTTTTTGTGTTCAATAACTTTGGCTACGCAATGATAAAAGTTTCCCAGGACAACCTATTTGCATCTAGACAAGTCGGTTCTGGGCTAGAGAATGGCATCAGCTTTCCTGATTTTAGAAAGATCGCAGAACTTTTTGAGATGAGTCACTACGAAGTAAAAAACAACAGTAGCTTGAATAAAGAACTTACAGAATTGCTGAGTGATTCTCGACCTGCATTGATAGAAGTTATAATGAGCCCAGAACAAAAATACCTTCCTAGGTTAGGGACTACTAAGTTACCGGACGGTACTTTGATTTCTCCACCAATTGAGGATATGGAACCGCTGATTCCGCTTGATCTATTAGAGAAACTCTTAGGATATGAACCGACAAAAAGCTCAAGAGATTTGCGTATGACGTCGAGATGAGAAAAATGAAGGTTGCCATAATCGGTACCGGAAACATAGGCACGGATCTTTGTGAACGTTTACTTGAAGATAATCGCTTTCATGTAGTAGCAATGATTGGACGTAGAGCAGACAGTGAAGGCTTGATGAGGTTTAAAGGAAAAGTCGAAAACCTTTTTCACAACGGAACAGAAAGTTTAGCTTCCATAGCTGGTGATATAGACGGAGTTTTTGATGCTACATCCGCACATGACCACCTTAATCATTGGACGATTTGCGTGAAGAATTCAGTTTGGATGATTGACTTAACCCCATCCAAAGTTGGTGATCCCATGGTTCCTTCTTTAATAGGTAAACTTGAAGGATTCAATATTAATTCTCATAGAGTTGCTAACTACTCTATGGTTACTTGCGGGGGTCAATCTTCCGCAGCATTAGTCTATGCATTCTCGAAGTATTCTAAGAACATTCAAGAGATTGAGATTTCATCAAGCATCGCTTCGTTGTCAGCAGGCCCAGCAACTAGAAGAAATATTGATCAATACATAAGTTCGACGGAAGATTTAGCTACTCGAATTTCAGGATCGAGAAAAGTTAAGGCTATTCTCGTTATAAATCCCTCCACGCCACCAGTAATGATGAGAACCACGGTTCAGATGAAAGTAGATGAAGTAAACCTACCTTTAGTAGTCGATGAGTTGAATCGACTAGTCACATTAATCCAAATATATGTTCCGGGATATGAAGTGACTGTTGAACCCCTCCTTTCACCTGAAATGATATTGAGCGCCACCGTTCGAGTTGTAGGGTCTGGGTATTTTTTACCAAGTTATGCGGGGAATTTAGATATTATCAATGCAGCTGCAGTTGAAACAGCTAGTCTGCACTTTGAAAAAATGCGAGGTTAGCAAAGTGGTCCGATTATATGATGTAACTCTCCGAGACGGTAACCATGCATTACGCCATACCTTAAGTCCTAGTTTTGTAGCAGAATACTGCCAGCTCGCTGAAGCATCAAATGTTTGGGCAGTTGAAGTGGGACATGGGAACGGGCTAGGTGCTTCCTCGATGTTAGTTGGGAAATCAACACATTCTGATTTTGAATTGCTATCTCAAGCCAGGCAATCTTTAAAGAAAGTTTTGTTGGGTGTCCATGCAATTCCGGGCTTTGCAACTTTGAAGAGGGACTTAATCCCTGCGGTTAATTTAGGGGTAGATCTTTTTCGAATCGCAACTCATGTTACTGAGGCCGATACTGCAGAAAAACACATTGAGTATTTAGCGTCGGAAGACATAAAGGTGCATGGTGTACTAATGATGAGCCATATGATTGACGTTGCAAAGCTTGTCGACCAAGTGAACCTCATGAAAAAATATGGCGCATCGGCAGTAATTTTAATGGACTCGGCAGGATATTTTCTACCTCAAGACGTCTCCGAAAGAGTCGATCGAATAAAGCAAAGTATAGACATTGAAATAGGTTTCCATGCGCATAACAATTTTGGCAGCGCAATTGCAAATGCATCTACTGCTATTCAGCTTGGTGCGACAATCGTTGATGGGGCATCAATGGGCCTAGGTGCTGGTGCAGGTAATGCTCAACTCGAGAACATTGTCGCAACACTAGTAAGAACGACAAATTCAGACGCCGATTTGGCTAAGTTTTTAGAAATGAGTGAGGTTGTTGAATCTAGGTATCCCGGAAATTTACCACGCCCAAATTCGTCGAGTATCCAAAGTGGTCTGTCAGGAGTTTTCAGTGGATATGCACCACAAGTTAAAAACATTTCAACCGAACTGGGGATTGATGTGTCCCTACTCTGGAATGAGATTGGAAAGCGAAAGTTAGTCCCAGGGCAAGAATCCATGATCAGAGAGATTGCTCAAGACCTTATGAATTTGTGATTCCTCATCGAAGTTGAGTAACTCCACTGGAAAAGATTTTGGCTCTGGTTTTATTTGTCCATGTAAACTTAGGACGTATTCACCAATCAGACCCAGAAAAATAGAGTTAGATACCGTTTAATAGAAATATAGCAAGGATAAGCGTAGGAACACCAGGGTGTAACGATTCAGCCCACAACAAAGTGCCTAAACCTGAATAAACTCCAAGTAGAATACAAAGCCCCGAATACCCAAATCCAAATAATAAAGTTAATCTTGCCGGAATTCGGGAATTACTAACGAGTCCACTTATTGCCTGGTCTACTAAAACAAATCAAGTTGCTTTAGATTTCCCTTAATTTCTTTTCGCCCGCGTGTATACTACAGTTGAAAAGTTGCTTCCTGATTACACTATCAAGCCACTAGTAAATAGATCTTTGTCCCGGAGTTCAAGTATTCCCTGAACGAGTTTC